>NZ_JBHZEJ010000012.1:0-139515 GCF_042756365.1 Streptomyces sp. NPDC059092 | reverse complement strand
GTCGCCGAGCTGGACGACACCGAGGGGGGCACGCGCGAGCTGGGCCTCGACGTGCTGGGCTTCGCCCCGGTGGCCGGGGACAGCCGGCTGCTCGTCGGCCACCAGCGGCGGAGCCGCTGGGAGCCGATCGTCTGGGATCCGCTGACGGGCGAGGAGACGGATCTCGCGATCGAGCTGCCCGGCGATGTCCACGCCGAGTGGTATCCGGACGGCTCGGGGCTGCTCATCGCGCACAGCTTCGAGGCGCGCGACGAGCTGTGGCGTTACGACTTCGCCAAGAGCGCGCTGATCCAGGTGGAGACCCCGGCCGGGACGGTCTCGGGGGCGACGGCGCGGCCGGACGGCAGTGTGGAGTATCTGTGGTCGTCGGCCGCCAGGCCGCCGGAGGTACGGTCCACGACGGGCGGCGTGGTGCTCGACGCGCCCGGTATGACGGCCCCCGCCTCGGTGCCGGTGGAGGACGCGTGGGTCGAGGGCCCCGGCGGCCGGGTCCACGCGCTGGTGCAGCGGCCGTCGGGCGAGGGCCCGTTCCCGACGGTCTTCGAGATCCACGGCGGCCCGACGTGGCACGACAGCGACGCGTTCGCGGCGGGCCCCGCCGCCTGGGTCGACCACGGCTTCGCGGTCGTACGGGTCAACTACCGCGGATCTACGGGGTACGGGCGGGAGTGGACGGACGCGCTCAAGCACCGGGTCGGGCTGATCGAGCTGGAGGACATCGCGGCGGTCCGTGCCTGGGCGGTCGCCTCGGGGCTGGCCGACCCGGCGCGGCTGGTCCTGGCGGGCGGCTCGTGGGGCGGCTATCTGACCCTGCTCGGCCTCGGCACCCAGCCGGACGCCTGGGCCGTGGGCCTCGCGGCCGTACCGGTCGCGGATTACGTGACGGCGTATCACGACGAGATGGAGGCCCTGAAGGCGATGGACCGCACCCTGCTGGGCGGTACGCCGGAGGAGGTGCCGGAGCGGTTCGAGGCGTCGTCCCCGCTGACGTACGTCGACGCGGTCCGGGCCCCGGTCTACATCTCGGCGGGGGTGAACGATCCGCGCTGCCCCATCCGTCAGGTGGAGAACTACGTGGACCGGCTGGCGGCGCGCGACGCGGTCCATGAGGTGTACCGGTACGACGCGGGGCACGGTTCGCTGGTGGTGGAGGAGCGGATCAAGCAGGTGCGCCTGGAACTGGACTTCGCGAGGAGGCACCTGGGCATCGGATAGAGCGGGACGGGCCGGACGGGCCGGGGCGCGGTAGCGGGCGAACCGCGGCCCGGGAGGGGCGGACCGGGCCGGGGCGCCGGGGAAAGCGGGGCCCCGGGACCCGGGGGCGGGGCGGCGTTCCGTACCGTGGAGGGGTGTACCGGTTCCTGGTGACTCCGCGATGGTGGGGGATCAACGTCTTCGTCGTACTGGCGATCCCCTTTTGTATCTTCATGGGAATGTGGCAGCTCGGGCGCTTCGAGGACCGGGTGGACACGCACCGGGCGGCCGAGGCCAAGCCTGATCCCGCGAAGCGGCCCGCCGTGGCAGTGGCGTCCCTGCTGCCGGTCGACCAGGAGACGTCGGGACGCCATGTCACGGCGACCGGACGGTACGCGGACCAGTTCGTGGTGCCGGACCGGAAGCTGGACGGCAGGACCGGTTCGTACGTCCTGACCATGCTCCGCACCGACGACGGCAAGGCGCTGCCCGTCGTACGCGGCTGGCTGGCCGGCGGCGAGAAGACGCCCGCGCCGCCGACGGGCGAGGTGACCGTGACCGGGGCGCTCCAGGCGTCCGAGGCGGTCGGCTCCGACGGGGTGCGGTCGGGCGGACTGCCGACCGGTCAGCTCGGCATGATCAGCGCGGCCTCCCTGGTCAACCTCGTGCCGTACGGGGTGTACGACGCCTGGGTCACCGTGGGCCAGGCGTCGGACGGGCTGCTGCCCGTGCCCGCCGCCGCGCCGCAGAACACCGGGCTCGACATGAAGGCGTTCCAGAACCTGGGGTACACCGGCGAGTGGTTCGTGTTCGCCGGGTTCGTGGTCTTCATGTGGTTCCGGCTGGCCCGCCGTGAGGTGGAGACCGCCAGGGACGAGGCGCTCGGGCTGGGCACCGCGGCTTGAACCCGCTGGTGATGACATGTGAGGTGGCGGTAGTGGCCGGCGAGAGTGACCTGCGGAAACTGCTGAGCGGCATGCGTCCGGAGCTGAATCCGGGCCGCTATGTGTTCACCACGGTCGAGGGCGGTGTGCCCTCCGGGATCACCCCGGTGGTCATGGTCGCCGAGCGTGAGGGCGTGACCCTCGTGGTGCCTCGCGAAGAGGCGGACGCGGCGGGACTGGACTACGACTACGTGGCCGGCTGGATCACCTTGCGTGTCCGTTCCGCACTCGAAGCGGTCGGGCTGACCGCCTCGGTCTCACGGGAACTCGCCGACGCCGGTCTGAGCTGCAATGTCGTCGCCGGGTTCCATCACGACCACCTGTTCGTCCCGTACGAGCACGCCGACCGGGCGGTGGCCGTCCTGGAGAGTCTGGCGCGGCGCTCCGCCTGAGCCGCCACGACATCGGCGTCGGCACGGCCCGCCGCTCGCCCATCGGATCAGCACGTGCCGCGGGCCGAGGTGCCTAGAAACCGCTGAGCATGCCGGTCCAGTAGACCGTGCCCGCGCAGGCGTTGGGGACCGTCGCCTGTACGGACGTACCCGCCGCCGAGGTGTAGGAGACGGAGACGCTGCCGTCCTCGGTGATCCCGTCGTTGAGGAGCTGGGTCTCCGAGCCGGTGCTGCCTTCGCTCGCGCCGGTTTCGCCGGTGCCGGCCGTGGAGCCGGTGGTCGTGCCCGCCGAACCGTCGTCCGTGGGCGAGGGGTCGGGCGAGGGGCCGCCCGAGGTCGGGCAGGTCTCCGACGGCACCCAGGCGAACTTCACCTGGTACGTGCCGTTCGGCGGCAGCGTCAGCGTCGACGCCTCCTGGGAGGGGTCGGGGAGCCCGGTCGCCGCGTCGCCCGCGAAGTGCGGCGCGGCACCGATCTTGCTGCCATCGGCCGCGCCGACGGTTCCGAGGCCGACCGAGCCGCGGCCGCTGACCGTACACCCGGAGGAGGAGACGTTGGAGAGGCGGAACGTGCCGTACACCTTGCCCGTGGCGTCGGCGGCGCCGACCTCGGCGCTGGCCTGCCGGAGCTGGCCGGCGGAGCAGACCTGCGAGGTGTTGACGTTGCCGGAGCCACCGGACGCGTCGGTCGTGCCGCCCTTGCCGCCGTCGGCCGCGGCCGAAGCGTCGGAGTCGGGCTTCTCCTGCTTGTCGGGCTCGTCCTCGTCGGCGGACACCTTGTCCGAGGGGCCGTCCGGGTTCGTCTTCCGGTCGCTGTCGGTCGGGTCGGCGCCCGCGCCGCCCTGCGACTTCTCACCGTGCCCGGCGACGACGGGGTGTTCGTCCGAGGCCGTGCTGGTGTTCGCGACGTGCACGAAGGCGGGCACCGCCGTGCCGAAGAGCAGCGCGGCGGCGGCCATCCCCACGACGGCCTGCCGCTTCCTGGCCCGCCGGGTGGGGACCGCCTTGCGCAGATGGTCCAGGGCGCCGTCGGAGGGCTTCAGCTCACCCACGGCACCGTGCATGAGCCGGCGCAGCGCCAACTCGTCGCCGTCCAGGACCCCGCCGAGATCGCCGCTCAGGTCCGTACTCGGATCCACGGACAGGTCCGTACGCAGGTCCGCGAAGAGGTCCGTCGGCAGATCCGCGCTCGGGCCGCTCGGGCCGCTCGTGTCACTCCCGCCTGTCGGGCCGCTCGGGCCGCTCGGGCCGGTCGTCGCCGGGGCGTCGCCGGAGCCCCGGTCCGAGGCGTCACTCCCGTCACGCTCGTCCCGTACGTCCCCCGCGCCGCGACCCGCGGCGTCGGGCGCATCCGACGTACCAGACGTGCCAGACGCATCGGACGCACCGGACTCATCGGGCTCGTCAGGCTCCTCGGCCCGCTCGGCCTCCGCGGTGACCTCGGCGGACTCTCCGTCGGCTCGGCCGCTCAGCTCGTTCTCCGGCCCGTTCTTCACAGTTCCGTTCCCCGTCAGGTCGTTCAACCGCACGTCGGGGGCTTCCCGCCCGTCCTTGTGCCCCGCGCTCATGCCGACGCCTCCATGGCGACCCGCAGCGCCGCGATCCCGCGTGAACCGTACGCCTTCACGGAACCCAGGGATATTCCCAGCGTCTCGGCGACCTGCGCCTCGGTCATGTCGGCGAAGTACCGCAAGGAGAGCACTTCACGCTGTCTGCGCTGCAACCCGCGCATCGCTTTGATCAGCGCGTCCCGCTCCAGCAGGTCGTACGCCCCCTCCTCCGCGCTCGCCATGTCGGGCATCGGCTTCGAGAGGAGCTTCAGCCCGAGGATGCGGCGGCGCAGCGCGGAGCGGGACAGGTTCACCACCGTCTGCCGCAGGTACGCGAGCGTCTTCTCCGGCTCCCTGACCCGGTTGCGCGCGGAGTGCACCCGGATGAACGCCTCCTGGACGACGTCCTCGCAGGAGGCCGTGTCGTCCAGCAGCAGAGCGGCGAGGCCGAGCAGCGACCGGTAGTGGGCACGGTAGGTCTCGGTGAGATGGTCGACGGTGGTACCCGCCGCCATCGCCCCCTCAGCGCCCTCGCGCTGGGACGGGATACGGGCCGGCCGCGCGGCCGGCATGGGGGCGATCACCGGCATGCCGCCGGGCATGCGGGGCCGCCGGAGCGGACGCACTGCCGCGCCGCGCACCGGAACAACCGCTGTGATGTCGAGAACCTCTGCTGCCACGCTTGTTGGACACGCTTCCCCCCGTCAGGGTTGTACGCGCACGCCACCCCATTTGACGCTGCACTGAATACCCTCATGCGTACCTGATCTCCCCCTATGCCCCAGTTCCGCGGCACCACACGGGGGGCGACCACAGAGACGCTTCCCAGCCATCCGGCGGTTGCGGTCCTCGCGCGGCGGTTGCGCGGGAACTCACAGGAAGGTGGGACGAGAAGCGTCCGACATGGCAACGCCCCAGTTCACAAGGCATAGCCGGTCAGCCTGCCCATGGGGCGTTCACAGATCCTACAAACTTTTGAGCCGTCACGGCGTACTGATTTGCGCCGACTACCGGGCGTTCGCCGATCGGCGACCGATGGGCGACCGGGCGGCTACCGCCGCGGCTTCGCCGGCTCGGCGGCGACGGCCTCGGCGATCTGCGCGGTGTTCAGGGCGGCGCCCTTGCGCAGGTTGTCACCGCAGACGAACAGCTCCAGCGCCCTGGTGTCGTCCAGCGAGCGCCGTACGCGCCCCACCCAGGTCGGATCCGTCCCCACCACATCGGCGGGCGTGGGGAAGTCGCCCGTCCCCGGGTTGTCGAAGAGCACCACGCCGGGCGAGGTCGCCAGGATCTCGTGCGCCCGGTCGACCGTGACCTCCTGCTCGAAGCGCGCGTGCACGGAGAGGGAGTGCCCGGTGATCACGGGTACGTGGACGCAGGTCGCCGCGACCCGCAGCGCGGGCAGGTCGAGGATCTTCCGGGTCTCGTCCCGGATCGCCGTCTCCTCCGAGGACCAGCCGTCGTCGGTGGGGTCCGGGGAGCCGGCCCACGGCACGACGTTGAGGGCGAGCGGCGCGGTGAAGGGTCCGGTGGCGTCGCCGACCGCGCGTCGCACGTCGCCCGGGTGCGTGCCCAGTTGCGTACCGGCGACCAGGGAGAGCTGGTCGCGCAGGGCGTCCACCCCGCCCCGGCCCGCGGCGCTGGCCGCCTGGTACGAGGAGACGACCAGCTCGCGCAGGCCGAACTCGGCGTGCAGCGCGCCCACGGCGACGATCATCGTGAGCGTGGCGCAGCCCGGCCCGGCGATGATGGAGCGCGGCCGGGTCCGTACGCCGTGGGGGTTCACCTCGGGAACGACCAGGGGTACGTCCGGGTCCATCCGGAAGGCGGCGGAGTGGTCCACGACGACGACGCCCTTGGCCGCGGCAACGGGCGCCCACCTGGCGGACACCTCGTCCGGTACGAGGAACACCGCGACGTCGACGCCGTCCAGCGCCTCCTCGGAGAGCGGGACGACCTCGGTCGCCTCGCCTCGTACGGACAGCTTGCGGCCGTTCGTACGGGGCGAGGCGAGCAGCCGGATCTCGCCCCAGACGTCGGCGTGCTGCGTCAGGATCTGGAGCATGACGGCGCCGACGGCCCCGGTCGCACCCACGACCGCGAGCGTCGGCCGCCCGTTCACCGCGCGGCTCTCCGGGGTGTCGCGCTCCCGGGCGCCCCGCCGTCGGACGGGGTCATCGCCCGGTGCCGCCGTAGACGACGGCCTCGTCGGAGTCGCTGTCGAGACCGAAGGCGGTGTGCACGGCGCGTACGGCCTCGACGACCGACTCCTCCCGCATGACCACCGAGATCCTGATCTCGGATGTCGAGATCAGCTCGATGTTGACGCCCACGTTGGAGAGCGCTTCGAAGAACCCGGCGGTGACGCCCGGGTTGGTCTTCATCCCCGCGCCGACGAGGGAGACCTTGCCGATCTGGTCGTCGTAGCGCAGCGAGTCGAAGCCGATCTTCTCCTTCGTCTTCTCCAGCGCGTCGATGGCCTTGCGGCCCTCGGTCTTCGGCAGCGTGAACGAGATGTCGGTCAGACCGGTCGACGCGGCGGAGACGTTCTGCACCACCATGTCGAGGTTGATCTCGTTGTCCGCGATGACGCGGAAGATCGTCGCGGCCTCGCCGGGCTTGTCGGGGACGCCCACGACCGTGATCTTCGCCTCGGAGGTGTCATGGGCGACACCGGAGATGATGGCCTGCTCCACCTTGCGGTCCCCTTGCGGTTCGTTGCTGACCCATGTGCCCTGAAGCCCCGAGAAGGAGGAGCGGACATGGATCGGGATGTTGTATCGGCGCGCGTACTCGACGCAGCGGTGCAGCAGCACCTTGGAACCGGAGCTGGCCAGCTCCAGCATGTCCTCGAAGGAGATCCAGTCGATCTTCCGGGCCTTCGAGACGACCCGGGGGTCGGCGGTGAAGACACCGTCCACATCGGTGTAGATCTCACACACCTCGGCGTCCAGCGCCGCGGCGAGCGCGACGGCCGTGGTGTCCGAGCCGCCCCGCCCCAGGGTCGTGATGTCCTTCTTGTCCTGGGACACCCCCTGGAAACCGGCGACGATGGCGATGTTGCCCTCGTCGACGGCGGTCCGGATCCGGCCCGGCGTGACATCGATGATGCGCGCTTTGTTGTGGACCGAGTCGGTGATGACGCCTGCCTGGCTGCCGGTGAACGACTGGGCCTCGTGGCCCAGGTTTTTGATCGCCATGGCCAGCAGGGCCATGGAGATCCGCTCTCCGGCGGTCAGCAGCATGTCGAACTCACGCCCGGCAGGGATCGGGGATACCTGCCCGGCGAGATCGATCAACTCGTCCGTCGTGTCACCCATCGCCGACACCACGACGACCACTTGGTGGCCGTTCTTCTTGGCGTCGACGATCCTCTTGGCGACCCGCTTGATGCCCTCGGCATCGGCTACGGAGGAGCCTCCGTACTTCTGCACGACAAGGCCCACGTGCGCTCCTCGCTCAGTCCATCGCTACAGCACCGCGCGTCGCGGCACATCGCTGCTGTCGGCTCAGTTTAACGAGCGGCCGCCGGACGACCCGTCTATATCACATCGTGAGATGTCCCGCTCACTCCGTGATCACCCCGGGCGTCCACGGCCGCTCGATGAGGAAACATGCCCGCGATCGAGCGAGGCACGCAGAACGTGGCCCACGTCACGCGTATGCAGCGCACCTGGACGCTCATTCGTTCAGCCTGGCGCTCACGCCTTCGTCACGGGCCTCCGCCCTTCCCGGGTCGACGGCCCAGCGGCTCGGTCGTCGCGGGCGTCGTACGTGAGGTCGGCCTCCCCCGGCTTGATGGCGTCACTGAACTCGGGCGCCGCTGACGCTTCGCCGCGTCCACGACCGCGACCCTGACCGCGTCCTCGTCCGTCTCCGCGCCGAACGCCTCGCGGATGTCTTCGAGGAACTCCCCGTCGATCTCGACAGTGATGCGGGCCATGTCGGGCCGCCTTCCCAAAGGGGTAATCACCGGACCACCTTCACGACAGGTTCTTCGTCCCGAGCGCCGCCGCCTGGGCGCGGACGCGTTCGCTGTGTACCGGCTCGGGGATCGGCCGGGTCTTCAGGCCGGCGGCGGCACGCAGTTCGCCGGCGCGGCGGGCCACGTCGACCTGGGCGGGGACCGCGCGGAAGGTGTCGGGGATCGCGTCGATGACCAGACCGGTCTCCTCGGCCGCGTCGTACGCCGTCATCTCCTCCCGGCACTCGACCCAGACGCCCCCGACCAGCAGCGTCATCGACTCGTCGTTCTCACAGGTGATGCAGGTCATCAGCGCACGGGTGACGTAGGCCGGTGCGCTCGTGTCGCTCGGCTCGGGCGGCATTTTGTTCGCCAGTCGGGTGCGGGCGATCGCGACCGGGCTGTGCAGGGGCTGCGGCAGCCCGGCGGTCAGGGATCGGGTGATGTGGTTCGGTGTGGCGCCGCGCGCCAGCCACTCGGCGGCGAGCGCTTCGAGCGCGGCGCAGTCGGCGGCGGACAGCGTCATACGGGGCTCGGTACGGCCGAGGCGCGCGAGGGTGCGGTACGCGACGGAGGCGGGCGCCCGCCCCGGCGCGGGGACGGGGGCGGGGACGGGGGCCGGTTCCGTGTCGCGTACCGGCGCTCCCGCCGCGCGGGACTCCTGGCACACGCCCGGTTCCTCTTCAGGTACGGAAACCGGCACCGGCGCGGGATCGGTCACCGCCACCTGCCGCAACCGCCGCTCCAGCTCGGTGAGCCGCTTTACGTGGCGAACGTAAACGCTCAACACGCTCTGGCGCAACCCGAAGACAGATAGTCACATTCGCTCGTCAGTGGAGGGGCGGGGAGGGTGGTGGGGTTTCCCTCAACCACCCAACACCCGGGAAGGGCTCGAAGCCCGGGGCCCGGAACCCGAGGCTCAAGCCCCGGGACGACCTGCGGCGATCCCCTCACCACCACCGAACCCCTGACGCCCTCGACCGGCCGGAGCGCGTGGCCCTCCGGACGTCAATCCGCCGTGGCGATCAGCGACGGCCGCCGGGCCCGCCGAAGGACGCCTTCAGCTCCGCCACCACCGCCGGGCCCGCCGCGCCCGGCGCTCCTGGTTGTTCCGGCAGGTCGAACAGTTCCTGCCACTGCTGTGCGCGTACGGCATACGGCACAGGACCGCCCCCGCTCCCACGAACCATGAACGCGCCGCGTCATGACCGGGTGACGTTGGGTCCACCATGGGGCGGTGCGCAGACGCGGTTACCTGACCGTACGGAGGCCCAGCGGGCCCGCGATTTCTTCCGCCATGACGAGGCCCGCCTCTTCCGCGAGGGCTTCCTCCGCGGCTTCCGTCAGCTCCTGGTCCGTGTCAAGGCCGTCCAGGGCGGGGAGGGGCTGGTCCAGGCGGACGTGGGCGACCAGGGACTGGAGGGCGCGGAGGGTGGCGGAGGCGGTGGAGCCCCAGTTGGAGAAGTACGAGAACTGCCACCACCAGAGCGCCTCGGTCGTGCGGCCCGCGCGGTAGTGGGCCAGGCCGTGGCGGAGGTCGGTGACCACGTCGGCGATGTCGTCGGAGATACGGTGCGCCACCGGCGCCTTGCGCGGCTCGTACGGGTCGAAGACCTCGGAGTAGACGTCGATCGGCTCCAGGATCACCGCGAAGCGCTCGCGCAGGTCGTCGACGTCCGGCTCGGGACCCAGGTCCGGTTCGTACCGTTCGTCGGGGAGGATGTCCTCGTGCGCGCCCAGCCGGCCGCCGGCCAGCATGAGCTGCGAGAACTCCAGCAGCAGGAAGGGTACGGCGCTGTCCGGCTCATCGCCCTTCGCCACTTCCGTGACGGCGACGATGAAGCTCTCGATCTGGTCGGCGATCTGGACCGCGAAGTCGTCCGGATCCTGGTTGACGGCGTGCAGCGTTGCGTCAGACATCGAGAAGTCGTCTCCCCTCGAAGGCACGCCCGAGCGTGACCTCGTCGGCATATTCCAGGTCTCCCCCGACGGGCAGACCACTGGCCAGACGTGTGACCCTGAGGCCCATCGGCTTGATCATGCGCGCGAGATACGTGGCCGTGGCCTCACCCTCCAGGTTGGGGTCGGTCGCCAGGATCAGCTCGGTGACCGTACCGTCGGCGAGGCGGGCCAGCAGTTCACGGATCCGCAGGTCGTCGGGGCCGACGCCCTCGATGGGGCTGATCGCGCCGCCGAGTACGTGGTACTTCCCGCGGAACTCCCGGGTGCGCTCGACCGCGACGACGTCCTTGGGCTCCTCCACCACGCAGATCACCGTCGTGTCCCGGCGGGCGTCGCGGCAGATCCCGCAGCGCTCCTCCTGGGCGACATTGCCGCACACCACGCAGAACCGCACCTTGTCCTTGACCTCAAGGAGCGCGTGGGCGAGGCGGCGGACGTCGGTCGGTTCGGCCTGGAGGACATGGAAGGCGATCCGCTGCGCGCTCTTGGGACCGACGCCGGGCAGCCTGCCCAGTTCGTCGATGAGCTCCTGAACCACGCCTTCGTACAACGGATTGCCTTTCCTGCCACGAACGCGTACGTGTCCACGTGAGTACGTACGCTAGTTGGTACCGGCGAGTCTTAGAAGGGCAGGCCCGGCATACCGCCGAGGCCCTGGGCGAGCGGGCCCAGCTTCTCCTGCTGAAGCTGCTGCGCGTTCTCGTTCGCCGCGTGGACGGCCGCGACGACGAGGTCCGCCAGCGTCTCGGTGTCCTCCGGGTCCACGGCCTTCGGGTCGATGACGAGGCCCCGCAGCTCACCGGAGCCGTTGACGGTGGCCTTCACGAGGCCTCCGCCCGCCTGGCCGTCGACCAGGGTCGCCGCCAGCTCCTCCTGCGCACGCGCGAGGTCCTGCTGCATCTTCTGGGCCTGCTGGAGCAGCTCTTGCATGTTGGGCTGACCACCACCGGGAATCACGGTCACTCCTGGCATTTCGACGACGATGTACCTGTAAGGCGAGCCTACGTGGTCCCCGCGTACCGCGCCCCACCCCACCGGGACCAACTCTTTCGAGTGAGTGCCTGACCGCTCCTGTAGCTGTTCACACCCCTGACGGGGGTGAAAAAGCCGGGATTTCGTCGGCGCGGCCCACCATTCGGCGGTAGGAATTGCGAGCACATCATCATGCGCGGATCACCCCGTTCGTCTTGCTCTCATCTCGCATTCGTCTCGCACGCGTGTGCGTACGTACGCGTACGGTCCCTCGCTGCGGATGATGAGCGTCACGCAGTGTCACAGCAGACCGCAGAACCGTAGAGGAGTGCCTCGGTGAGCCAGCCGGAGATGCAGCCCGGGGGCCCCGCCCGGGAGGAGGGCGCCTCACCCGGCGCGGACACGAGTACGGGCGCGGCCGTGGGCGGGGGTACGGGTCCGGCCCCCGCGGACCCCCTCGGCGACGGCGACATCGGCGGCCCACCGTACGGCGATCTGACCAGCGGGCCCTTCCCCCAGGGCGACTGGGCCGAGCCGGCCGAACGCCTCGACGAGCTGTACCGCTGGGTCGAGACCGGCGCGCTGCGTACGGTCGACTGGTATCTCGCCGACCGGCTGCGCAAGCGCCGCTACGCCCGCGTCCTGCGCGCCGCCACCGCGCTCGGGGTGACGGCGGGCGCGACGCTGCCGCTGGTGGATCTGACGGGGGCGCTGGCGGGGGCGGCGGGATGGGGGTACTTCTCGCTGCTGCTGGGCGCGGCGTGCGTGGGGTGCGACCGGTACTTCGGGCTGACGTCCGGGTGGATGCGGGCGGTGGCCACGGCGCAGGCGGTGCAGCGCAGGCTCCAGACGCTCCAGTTCGACTGGGCGTCGGAGTGCGTACGGGAGGTGCTGGGCCCGACGGAGGGCACGGCGAGCGAGGCGGCGGAACGGTGCCTCGGGGTGCTGCGGCGGTTCACGGAGGACGTGACGGAGCTGGTACGGGCGGAGACCGCGGACTGGATGGTCGAGTTCCGCTCGGGGCCGGCGCCGCTGGTGACGCAGTCGATGCCGATGGGCGGAGCCCGCGGCGAGGGCCCGGTCCCGCCGCTGGGCCGCTTCCCGCTGCCTCCGGGCGCCCGGCCGAACATGCCCAGGCAGCGCCCGCCCGAGACCCGGTAGGGGCGCCCGCCGACGTGGATCTACGGGGCTGCCACCAGGCGGGCCAGCAGGTCCGCGTGTGTGCGGCCCAGGTGCTTCGCCGCCGTCAGGAGGGTGAGCGGGTGGCCGGAGCGGGCCAGCTCCCGCAGGCGCCGCAGGGCCTGTGCGGGCTCGGGCGCGGTCAGTTCGTCCTCGTAGCGGTCGCAGAACTCCTCGTACCGCTCCTCCATCCGCTCGTGGTACCAGGCCCGCAGCTCGGCCGACGGGGTGGCCGACTTGGCCCATTCGTCGAGCCGTACGTCCTCCTTGCTGAGGCCGCGCGGCCAGAGCCGGTCCACCAGCACGCGTGTGCCGTCCTCGGGGGCCCACTCCTCGTACACCCGCTTGACCCGGACCGTCACGTCGGTCGAGGTCTCGTCTCCTCGTTTGCGCTCCATCCTCCGAGCATGCCCGGGGGCGGGTGCGCTTGCGACTTCCGACCGGCGGGTGTCGAGAACTCGACAGACCCGGTGGAACAGGCATGCCGGGGACAGTTCAGGGGCCGGCTGGTCCGCCGGCCCCTGAATCCGTTGTCGTCACCCTGCCGGCCGGTCAGCCGGTCAGCCGGTCAGCTGAAGATGATCATGGAGCCTTGTCCCAGGCTCCTGGTGGCCGCCGCGTGCAGCCCCAGCCACACATGGCGCTCCCGGGCGAACGGGCTGTCGTCGTACGGGATCGAGGCCGCCGGTTCCTCCAGCGACGTGGGGCGGTCCGGCGGGGTCGGGGCCGACGGGGGGTTGGCCGGGTCGATACCGATCGCCGGGCCGACGATCTCCAGCTCGCGCAGCAGGCCCTGCGTCGAGCCCAACGGGCCACCACCCGCGAGGAGTTCCTCGTTCGAGAGGGGCAGGTCGAAGTCCACGGGGACGTACGCGCCCGCGTGGTCGTAGTGCCAGACGAGATGCGACTGCTGAGCCGTCGACTCGAACATCTCCAGCAACTGCTCGTAGTCACCGCCCAGTTCGCCGACCGGCGTCACCGCCAGGCCGCAGAGCTGGAGCAGGTACACACGCCGCAGGAAGTGCAGCGCGTCGTAGTCGAAGCCGGCGACCGGGGCGACATCGCCCGCGAGGCCCGGCATGTAGGCGAAGACGGGAACGGACGGCAGCCCGGCCTCGCCGAGCGCCTTGTCGTAGACGGCGATCTCTTCGGCGAAGGGATTGTCGGGGCTGTGGCACAGCACATCGACGAGGGGGACCAACCACAGGTCACAGGCCAAGGGAGGCTCGCTCTCCAACGGGTTCGTACGCGTGCGCGCGATGGTCGGGACAGCGTAATGCGGCGGGCACGTCGGGCGAAGGGGCCCGGCGGACCCCATCGGGCCGGCAGCCACCGCCGGACCGGAAGCCGACGCCGGCCGGGCAGCCCCCTCCCGCGCACCCAGGGCCCGTCGGCCCCGCATCATCGCGACCCCATCATCCGGCATCGATCATCCGGTATCGATCGATACCCAGGAACCGGGGCCGGTCACCTTCTGGCCGGAAGGTCCCAGATCCAGACCCCGCCGGTCCGCTTCCCCGGCCGCTGGAACAGCTTCTCCAGCGTCTCGTAGAGCGCCCCGTCGTTGGGCTGCGGCGCCAGCACCACCACGCCGCCCTTCCAGAAGTCCAGGTCGAAGCGGGCCTGCGCGCGCCACCGGTCGTCGATCACCGGCACCTGGCCGCTGTAGCGGACATCACGCAGCATCGAGGAGGTGTAGCGGGCGGGCGCCCCGTAGATGCCCATACGGTTCTCGCCCCACGGCCCGTTGAAGTAGCCCCTCGGCACGGAGAATCCGAACCCGGTCGACGACTGCCAGCGCAGCGCCTCGGCGTCGGCCGGGTCGGGCAGCGGTACGGGGACCACGGACTCGCCCTCGGCGACGTACGCGCGGTACATCTTCTCGGTGAAGAACCGGGGCACCTCGGGCCGTTCCCGTACCGGCAGGGGCGTCGGCACGATCGGGAGCAGCGCCACCGCCACCACCGCGAAGCCGATGAGGCGGTGCCCACCGGGAACGCGCTCCCGTACGTCACGGGCGTCACGTACGTCACGGGGTTCTCGTACGTCATGGGCGTCACGGGCTTCTCGTACGTCACGGGCGTCCACCAGGCTCGCCACCGCCAGCGCCACCATCGCGCCCAGCGCCGGCGCGCAGATCATCGCCACCCGCGACTCGATGACCGACTCGAAGAGCGGCTGGTGCGCCAGCGCACGCCAGGGGCCCGGCAGCACCACATCGGTGTACGGGATACGGATCTTCTGCCCCAGCGACAGCAGCGCAGCCGCCGCCGCCGTGAACGCCAGCGCCCTGACCACCGCGAGCCGCCACAGCCACACCGCGATCCCCAGCGTGAGGGAGATCAGCGGCCAGCCGTAGAAGGCGTTCTGCTCGGTGCGGTTCATCGCCAGGGCGTCGGCCGTCGCCTCGTCGCCGAGGAGCGCGCGCCCGGAGAACTCCAGGAAGGAGAGCGGGCTGTTGCCCGCGCTGTCGCCGTGCAGCACGCTGTGGTAGCTCTGCGGGCCGAGGAACTGCCAGTACAGCGGGAACGCCACCAGCGGCAGACAGACCAGCAGCGCCACGCCGACCCCGCGCAGCAGGGGGCCCAGCGCCGCCCGCGCGACATCACGGCGTACGACGGCGTACGAGAGCGCGAAGAGCAGCGTGCCCATCACGGCGAGCAGCAGCGGCTCCTCGCCCAGGAAGATCTGGTACGTCGCGAAGAGACCCAGCAGGACCCCGTCCCGTACGGTCCTCGGCCTCGCTCCGTCCCGGTCCGGCGCGCACAGCCGCAGGGCCCGGTCGATGATCACCGGAATCATGAACAGCACGAGGAAGTTCGGGTGCGCGTTGGCGTGCGAGATCATCGGCGGCCCGAAGGCCGCCAGCGCCCCGCCGAGCGCCGCCGCCCGGCGGTTCGCGGTCAGCCGGCGCGCGAACAGCCGGTACCAGGCGAACGCCGTGCCGGCCAGCCCGAGGGTCAGGACGAGCGCCCACGTGACGACCGGGCCGAAGGCGAGCGTGACGGGCGTGAGCGGTACGGAGAGCCCGAGCATGACGGTGTTCGCCATCAGGTTCACGCCGTCGGGGAAGTTCTGGATCGTGGTGAAGAGCGGATTGCGCAGATGCGTGACGTTGTCCGCGGTGACCGCGAAGAACCACTCCCACTGGTTCTGGTCCGACCCGGCGTCGGCGAGGTATCCGCGGTCGAGGTCCGCCCACAGCTCCTTGTAGAGGAAGAAGGAGGCGAGGACGAAGAGTCCGGCGACGGCCAGGTCCGTACGGTGCCGGCGCCCCCAGCCGCGAACGGCGCCCAGGATGCCGCCCTGCCGACCGCCGCCGTCCTTCGGCGGGCGGCCGGGGGAGGCCCGCAGCCGGGCCAGCTCCAGCAGCACCCTGCCGTAGTCCAGCGGTCGTACCTTCGAGCCCGGCTGGTGCGACCAGCGCACCGGAACCTCCGTCACCGGCCACCCGGAGCGCCGGAAGAAGCGCAGTATCTCGACGTCTATGCCCCAGCCGTCCAGCCGCGAGTCGGCGAAGGCGGTCCGTGCCCGCTCGCCGTCGAAGAGCTTGAAGCCGCACTGGGTGTCGCTGATGCCGTCGACCGCGACGCGCTGTATGAGCCGGTTGCCGAGCCGGCCCAGCCACTCGCGGACCGCGAGCTGCCGTACCTCTATGCGCGCGTCGGGATGGGCGCGCGAGCCGATCGCCGCGCCGCCGCCACCGTCCGCCGAGAGCCGCTCGTCGAGCCGGTCGAGTTCGCCGATCGGGGTGGCGAGGTCCGCGTCGGTCACCAGGACGCGCCGGCCGTACGAGGCGAGCACGCCCTGCCGCAGGGCATGGCCCTTGCCGTGGTTGCCGTCGCTCCTGACGAGCTGGATGCGCGGCTCGGCCTCGGCGGCCTCGGCGGCGACCTCGGCCGTACGGTCGGTGGAGCCGTCGTCGACGACGATCAGCTCCCAGTCGCCCCAGCGGTCGGGGTCCGCCCGCAGGTGGTCGCGGATGGCGTCGAGGGTGGGGCGCAGGCGGCGCTCCTCGTTGTACGCGGGGACGACGACGGTCAGGTCGACGAGCCCGCCCGAACCGGTGCCCGTACGCGCACGCGTAGCCGTGTGCGCGCCTGTTCCCGCCGGGTCCGTACCGGCGCCGGTGTCCAGCGCCGGCCCGGCGTCCGTGTCCGTGTCCGTGTCCGTACCGGCGTCCGTGTCCACGTCGGTACCGCCGGCGCGCGTGTCCGTGTCCGTACCGGCGCGCGTGTCCGTGTCCGTACCGGCGCGCGCGTCCGTGTCCGTACCCGTGCTCGCGTTCGTGTCCGTACCGGCGCTCGTGTCCGCGCCGGGGGTCTCTTCCGTCGTCATATCCGCGGGCGCTCCAGCCGGTCCGCCCACCTCAGGGAGTGGTCGTCGTAGTCACCGATGACGGTCCGCACGGCCGCCGTGTCGCCGAGGGTCAGGGCGTCGACCAGCGGCTCGTAGCCGTTCCAGAGCCATGTGGCACAAGCCTTCGCCCCGCCTTCCGCCCGTAGGAACGGTACGGAGAACACCCAGGCCTGCACGCGCAGCCGGTGCAGGAAGTCCGCGACGTACCGGTTGGCGACCAGGGCGCCCAGCTCGCGCCAGAACCGCAGGTCGTAGCCGATGAGGATGTTCAGGTCCCCCGCCCTGGCCGCGCGCCCGGCCTCCTCGGCCCTGCGCCGTACGGAGACGAGCGCGGTGCCCTGCGCACGGGCGGCGAGCTGTTCACCGCCCAGTTCGCGGAAGACGGCGTCGAAGATCAGCGCGCGCGCCTCGGC
Source organism: Streptomyces sp. NPDC059092 (assembly GCF_042756365.1). Classification (NCBI taxonomy): domain Bacteria; kingdom Bacillati; phylum Actinomycetota; class Actinomycetes; order Kitasatosporales; family Streptomycetaceae; genus Streptomyces; species Streptomyces sp. NPDC059092. Next base: position 122,587 of record NZ_JBHZEJ010000012.1, on the reverse strand, counting down.
CATGCCGCGGAAGTCCGTCACGGAGAACTGGTGGACCCTGAAGCCCCGGTGCTGGTCGGAGTCGAGCAGATCCTGCGCGGAGAGGTCGACCAGCGCCTCCCTGACGGGGGTCGCCGAGACCCCGTACTGCTCGGCGATCTGCTTGACCGTGAACTCCTGCCCCGGCAGTAAACGCCCCGCAAGCACCTCGTCACGCAGCGCGTCCGCGATCTGCTGCCGCAAAGTATTGCGGGTGACAGCTCCGCTGGCGGGCATGGTTTTCCGTCCCCTCGTCCGGCTTCCGACACCTTAAGCCAGGGGGTGGGGAGGAACGGGGCCGCCGTGGACCTGGACGGGCTCCTGGCCACCCGCCTGACCTGGTCCGGGGCCGGATCCGGCCCCGGACCTGTCCGGATTCCGCGCACTGCGGCGTGTGCCGCGCCGCGCGCTACGCCGTGTACTCGTCCGCGACCGTCAGCGCCGCGTCCAGGATGGCCAGCCCCTCCTTCGCCTCCGCCTCGGAGACGTTGCAGGCCGGCACCGCGTGCGTACGGTTCATGTTGACGAAGGGCCACAGGCCGCCCTTCTTGCACTCCGCCGCGAACGCGGCCATCGGCGCGTTCGCCTCGCCCGACGCGTTGTACGGCACCAGCGGTTCGCGCGTCTCCCGGTCCCGTACGAGGTCGAGCGCCCAGAAGACACCCGTGCCCCGCACCTCGCCCACCGAGGGGTGGCGCGCCGCCAGGTCGCGCAGGCCGGGGCCGAGGACCGTCTCGCCGATGTGCGCGGCGTGCTCCACGATCTTCTCCTCCGCCATCACCTGGATCGTCGCGACGGCGGCGGCGCAGGCCAGCGGGTGGCCGGAGTAGGTGAGTCCGCCGGGGTAGGGGCGGGTGGCGAAGGTCTCGGCGACGGCGGCGGAGACGGCGACTCCCCCGAGCGGTACGTACCCCGAGTTGACGCCCTTGGCGAAGGTCAGCAGATCGGGGACGACGTCGTGGTGCTCGGCGGCGAACCACTTGCCCGTACGGCCGAATCCGGCCATCACCTCGTCCAGCACGAACACGATCCCGTGCCGGTCGCAGATCTCCCGTACGCCCGCGAGATAGCCGGGCGGTGGCGTCATGACGCCCGCCGTGCCCGGGATGGTCTCCAGGATGATCGCCGCGATCGTCGCCGGGCCCTCGAAGGCGATGGTCGCCTCCAGGTGCGCCAGCGCGCGGGCGCACTCCTCGGCCTCGTCGGAGGAGTAGAAGGCGGAGCGGTAGAGGAAGGGGCCGTGGAAGTGGACGACGCCGGCCGTGCCGCTGTCGGAGGCCCAGCGGCGCGGGTCGCCGGTCAGGTTGATCGCGGTGGAGGTGCCCCCGTGGTACGAGCGGTACGCGGAGAGCACCTTGGGGCGGCCGGTGTGGAGGCGGGCCATCCGGATGGCGTTCTCGACGGCCTCTGCGCCGCCGTTCGTGAAGAAGATCTTGTCCAGGTCGCCGGGGGTGCGCTCGGCGATGAGGCGCGCGGCCTCGGAACGCACGTCCACGGCGAAGGCGGGCGCGAAGGTGGCGAGGCGGCCGGCCTGCTCCTGGATCGCGGCGACGACGGTGGGGTGCTGATAGCCGATGTTGGTGAAGACGAGACCGCTGGCGAAGTCGAGGTAGCGGTTGCCGTCGTAGTCCCAGAAGTAGGAGCCCTCGGCGCCGGCGACGGCGAGCGGGTCGATCAGGTCCTGCGCGGACCAGGAGTGGAACACGTGCGCGCGGTCGGCGGCCTTCACGGCGGCGCCGATGTGCGGGGCCGCGGCGTGCGGGTCTTCGTACGAGGCGGGGTGCGGGGCGGCGTGTGCGGTCATGGGACCAGCGTAGGGAGGTACGGGAAGGGACCGATATGGCCGGTATGTATGGGCGGGGTGGCGCTGATCGGCACTGTGGCGCGTTCGTTCCCCCTCCTCCGCCCCTGGGCTCCTCCTCCGCCCCTGAGCTCCCCCTCGATCCGCTCCTCCCTTCCCGATGCGAGATGATCCGGGCGCGACACCGACAATGGGTGTGTCAACCGGGTTCGGGGTACGGGGAGGGGGCCGCGCGGCCATGGACGCACTGGTAGCAGGAGATCCCACGCACATCGGCGCCTACCGGCTGCTGGCCCGCCTCGGCGCGGGCGGGATGGGCCAGGTGTATCTGGCGCGCTCCGAGCGGGGCCGTACGGTCGCGGTCAAGCTCGTCCGGCGGGAACTGGCGGAGCTGGAACAGTTCCGCGGCCGGTTCCGGCAGGAGGTGGCGGCGGCGCGGCGCGTCGGCGGGGTGTGGACGGCGCCGGTCCTCGACGCCGATACGGAGGCGGACGTGCCCTGGCTGGCCACGGGCTATGTGGCGGGACCCTCGCTCCAGACGGTGGTGGCGGGGCGGCACGGGCCGCTGCCGGAGCGTTCCGTCCGTATCCTCGCGTCCGGCCTCGCCCACGCGCTCCAGGACATCCATGCGGCGGGGCTGATCCACCGCGACCTCAAGCCGTCCAACGTGCTGGTGACGATCGAGGGGCCGCGCGTCATCGACTTCGGGATAGCCCGCGCGCTGGAGACCGTCGCGGACGAGGGGCTGACCCGCACCGGCGCGCTGGTGGGCTCGCCCGGCTTCATGGCGCCCGAGCAGGTGCGCGGGGACCGGGTGACGGCGGCGTGCGACGTCTTCTGCCTCGGCGCGGTGCTGGCGTACGCGATGACGGGGCGGCTGCCGTTCGGCGGGGCGGAGGCCGGGGTGCACGCCCTGATGTTCCGCATCGCGCAGGAGGAACCGGACCTGTCGGGGCTGCCCGAGGGCCTGTCGGAGCTGGTACGCGACTGCCTGCGCAAGGACCCGGCGCGGCGGCCGACCACGCGGGACATCCTGGCCCGGGTGGGCGAGGCGGAGGACTCGGGGGCGGGGCCCGGCGGGGAGCCGTGGCTGCCGGGCGGGCTGCTGGCGCAACTGGGGCAGCACGCGGTGCGGTTGCTGGAGCACGAGGACCCGACGGGGACGGTACGGCCGCCGGCGGCGGGACCCGGCCCCGGCACTCCGGCACCGGGAAGCCCGGACGCCCCGAGGCCGCCCGGTCCGTACGGACCAGGTGGAACCCGCGGAGCGTACGGACCGCACGGCACCCACGACAGGAATGGACAGCTCGGGACGCCGCCGGTGACCGGCCCGACGGCACCGGCGGCACCCGTGTCACCGACGCCACCGCACGCGCCGATGCCCCCGTCCTCACCCGCGCCCGCACCCGCGCCCCCGTCCCCGTACAGCTACTTGAGCCCTCCCCCGGCGCCGGAACCGGTGATGCGCAGCGTCCGCGGCACGGTGGCCCTGATCGCCGTCGCGGTGGTCGTCGCGATCGGCGCGGGCGGCTCGGTGTACGCCGTCATGCACGGCGACGGGACGGCGAACGACGCGGCACCCGTGACGGACACCGCGTCCCCGGGGGCCGCGAACCCCCAGGGCCGCGAACCGGGTTCCAGCCCCGGCACCGGAACTCCCGCCCCCTCGACCGGCCCTGGCGGAATCCCGGCCCAGTACCTCGGCACCTGGAAGGCCGGCCTGGACACCGGCTCGGGGCCAAGCACCCGGACGCTGGTCATACGACAGGGTGACGTGGGCGACACCATCCTGACCCTGACGGCGGACGGCCCGGCGGACGGCGGCGCGTACCACTGCGTCTTCGAGGCCCCGCTGGCCGCCGCCCCGTCCGACGGTGGCCCGCTCCGGATCGGCCCGTCGGTGGTGGCCTCCGGGAAGCCGATGACCTCCTGCTCCCCGGGCTCCGCAACGGAGTTGACGGTCCTCCCCGACGGCGGCCTCCGTCGCGTGACGGATACCGGGGAGTCCCTGACGTACACGAAGACGGGCTGACCGAACCCGCTCGGGCCGTGGTGCGAACCCGTGCCTCCGGACCCGGGGTCGGGCCTGAGGGCCCGCGCCCCGGGTCGCGTACCGGCTGTAGCCTCAGCAGTTCCGTACGCGACCGCGCACGGACTGTCACCGGAGTCCGGGAGGCCCCCCTCATGCTCCTCACCTCTGTGCGGGTCCGGCGTGCGCTGGGTGCCGTTTCCGTCGTACTGATGCTGGGCTCCGCGGCGGCCTGCTCGGAGACCGGGAAGGCGGACGGCAAGCAAGCTCCCGCCGCGGAGCGGTCGTCGCCGAACCCGCCGCCCGCCGCGGGTGGAGAAGACCTGGAGGCGCGGATCGTCACCGAGGTCAAGGGCTACGAGGTGACCGAGGCGACGGCGGGCGAGGTGCGCTCCACCGGTGCCGTAACGGCGTCGGAACCGGCCTGCCAGCCGATCGCGGACCTGGTGGGAACCGTGGCCGCGGGCTCCCCCTCGGACTCCGTCTACCGGCAGTTGGTCGCGACCTCGGAGCCGGACGCCATGACGGCGTCGGGCGTGCTGGTGAGCCTGTCCTCCTATCCGCGGGCCGGGGCCGCCCGGGCGCTGGCCGATCTCGGCAAGGCCGTCTCCGCCTGCGGTGGCGGTTTCACGACGAACGCGGCGGACGGAGAGGCCGGCGAGGACACCTACACGGGGGTCGAGGCGGAGGACGGTCCGGCGGGGGCGGACGAGTCACTGGCGTTCGAACTGACCGGTTCGCTCGACGGGGAGAAGATCCCGCTGAAGTACGCGCTCGTACGTACGGGAGACACGGTGGCGCTCTTCTACGCGATGAACCCGTTCGACCCGTCGAGCACGGACATCGCGCCCGCGGTGACGGCGGCGCAGATGGCCAAGCTCACGTAACCGATCGCTCAACGCCTCGTCCGACCGCGGCACCAGGCTCCGGACGGCACCACGGCCGTGATTGCGTCACCGCGGGGGTATTTCCAGCCCGGATCTGATCGCAGATCCGCAGGGCTGTCGCGACCGCGACGCCACGCACGGTGACGAGCGCAAGTGTCAACATGCCTGCCCGGGACCGGCGTTCGATTTGCCGACGATCACCCGTCAAACCAGCATCGACCTGTGGATACGTGTCACCGCAGAACCGTTCGACCAGCAGGCCGAACCCTCCGCCGCGACAGCCGGAGTTCACCCATCGGAGTGATACCCCGGCCCGGGGGCGTGAGGGCGGGCCCGAGGAACGGGCGCGCGTAATTCCGTTTGTTTCAGCTCTATGACGCCGGCCCGTCCCGCAGTACGTTGGGAGCGCTCCCATGCCGGATCCCCCACATCCCCCCAACCCGGAAGATGGAGACCGCAACATGGATTGTCATGAGCACTTAACGACCTCCCGCGCCACCCGCCCCCGGCACACCAGGCGCTGGATCCTGCGCGTCCTGGGGCTGCTCTCCACCGTCATGCTCTGCCTGATCGGCACGGTCGGCACCGCCTCCGCCCACGGATCGGTCATCGACCCGGCCTCCCGCAACTACGGCTGCTGGCTGCGCTGGGGCAGCGACTTCCAGAACCCGGCGATGGCCACGCAGGACCCCATGTGCTGGCAGGCGTGGCAGGACAACACGAACGCCATGTGGAACTGGAACGGCCTCTACCGCAACGGCGCCGCCGGTAACTTCCAGGCCGTCATCCCGAACGGACAGCTCTGCAGCGCGGGCCACACCGAGGGCGGGCGCTACAACTCGATGGACGTCCCCGGGGCGTGGAAGACGACCGGCATCAAGAGCAACTTCAAGATCAACCTGTACGACCAGGCCCGCCACGGCGCCGACTACATCCTCGTCTACGTCAGCAGGCAGGGGCTCGACCCCACGACCCAGCCGCTGAACTGGAGCGACATGCAGTTGGTCAAACGGACCGCCGCGTACGCCCCGGCCGAGTACTACCCCATCGACGTCACCACGTCGGGGTACACCGGACGCCACGTCGTCTACACGATCTGGCAGGCCTCGCACATGGACCAGACGTTCTTCATGTGCAGTGACGTGACCATCTCCTGAGCCCCGCCCCATCCCGGCTCAGCCCCCGCCCCCCACCCGAGGACAACGGGCGCCGCACCCCAGGTGCGACGCCCGTTCGTGGCGCTCAGGAAGCCGGGACAGGGGTTACAGGAACGAGTTGATCTCGATCGTCTCCGTACGGCCCGGACCCACGCCGATCGCCGAGATCGGGGCGCCCGACATCTCCTCCAGCGCCTTCACGTACGCCTGCGCGTTCTTCGGCAGGTCGGCGAAGGTCTTCGCCTTCGTGATGTCCTCCGACCAGCCGGGCAGGTACTCGTACACCGGCTTCGCGTGGTGGAAGTCCGTCTGGCTGTACGGGAGTTCCTCGACGCGCTTGCCGTCGATCTCGTACGCCACGCACACCGGGATCTGCTCCCAGCCGGTCAGCACGTCCAGCTTGGTGAGGAAGAAGTCCGTCAGGCCGTTGACCCGCGTCGCGTAGCGCGCGATCACCGCGTCGAACCAGCCGCAGCGGCGGTCGCGGCCCGTGGTGACGCCTCGCTCGCCGCCGATGCGGCGCAGGGCCTCGCCGTCCTCGTCGAAGAGCTCCGTGGGGAACGGTCCGGCGCCGACGCGCGTCGTATAGGCCTTGAGGATGCCGATGACACGGTTGATCTTCGTCGGCCCGACACCCGAGCCGGTGCAGGCGCCGCCCGCCGTCGGGTTGGACGAGGTGACGAAGGGATACGTGCCGTGGTCGACGTCGAGCAGCGTGCCCTGACCGCCCTCGAAGAGGACGACCTTGCCCTCGTCGATCGCGTTGTTCAGGATCAGCGTCGTGTCGGCCACGTACGGCTTGAGCCGGTCCGCGAAGGTCAGCAGCTCCTCGACGATCTTGCCGGACTCTATGGCCCGCCGGTTGAAGACCTTGGCGAGGAGCTGGTTCTTGGACTCCAGCGCCGCGTCGACCTTCTGCTCCAGGATCGACTCGTCGTAGAGGTCCTGGACGCGGATGCCGGTGCGGTTGATCTTGTCCGCGTACGTCGGGCCGATGCCGCGCCCGGTCGTCCCGATCTTCCGCTTGCCGAGGAACCGTTCCGTCACCTTGTCGACCGTGACGTTGTACGGCGTGATCAAGTGGGCGTTGCCACTGATCAGCAGCTTCGACGTGTCGACACCGCGCTCGCCAAGACCGTTCAGCTCGGAGAACAGGACAGCCGGGTCGACCACCACGCCGTTACCGATCACCGGGGTACACCCCGGGGAGAGGATTCCGGAAGGGAGGAGATGCAGTGCGTACTTCTGGTCACCCACGACGACCGTGTGGCCGGCGTTGTTGCCGCCCTGGTAGCGCACGACATAATCCACGGAACCACCGAGCAGGTCGGTGGCCTTTCCCTTGCCTTCGTCACCCCACTGAGCACCGAGCAGCACAAGTGCGGGCACAGGCGTACACCCCTTCCGGGCGGGGCATGTCCAAGGTCAGGGAGCGCACAAACGCCGTTCGTACGGCGTGAGTACGCCGTAACCATGCGTGATCCGTGCCTGCGACATCGCACAGCGTTGTACGACACAGACCTGACCGTCGAACCGGATGCCCCGGAACAGACGAAGCCCCTGGCGCAATAGCGCAAGGGGCTCTTGCACAAAGATGCTACCCGAGGAAGGACCGAGGTGTCGGCTCCGGAGCCCGCCGAGAACGGCGCGCAGCAGCTTCTGGTGGTCATCGACCCGGTCGCCGGCCGGACCGACGGCGAATCCGTGCGGATCGCGAGAGACGTGCTCAGCGGGGGTGCGGCGGTGAAGATCTGCTTCCCCGAAGGGCCCGACGAGCTGGCGCGGGCCCTGGCCAGGCGCGGCAGCCGGCGTCCCGTGCTGGTGGGCGACGACCGGGCGCTGCTGCGGATGGTCTCGCTGCTCCACCGCGAGCGCGAGCTGACCGCGGGCGCGCTCGCGGTGGTGCCGGTGGGCGCTTCCGTGGAGCTGGCGCGCTCGCTGGGTGTGCCGACGGGCGCGGTGGCGGCGGCGCGGGCGGTGCTGGACGGCGCGGTACGCAGACTGGACCTGCTGGTCGACGACAGCGACGGGGTGGTGCTGGGCGATCTCCGCATCCCGGCCCTCCCCGTGCTCCCCGGGCGTGCGGGGGCGTCGGGCGCGGACCAGGACGCGGGCGGCGGCGCCGGGGTCGCGCCCGCGGTGGCCTCGGTCTGGCACACCTGCCGCTCCCTGGTCCGTACGCTCGTACGCCCCGTCCCGCACGCCCTCGCGGTCCACACGCACCGGCTGCGGGTCGAGGCGGACGGTGTCGTGCTGAGCGATCTGGACGAGCCGGTCGAGGCCGTGACGGTACGGTCGCGCGGCGGCCGGGCCGAGGTGGTGATCCGGACGTGCGGCGCCGCCGAGCCGGTCAGGGCGAGCGCGCTCTCCGTCACCGTCTCGGGCGCGGACTTCCGCTACCGCGCGGACGCCCGGGTCGCCGGCCCGGTCCGTACGCGGACCTGGACGCTGCGGCCGGGCGCCTGGGGGCTGACCCTGCCCGCCGGTGCGGGGAGCGGTCCCGCGGTGGCCGGGGCGTACGCGGGTCCCGGCGGCGGCCCGGGGCGCGGCTGACCCGGCGCCGAGCGGGCGGCCGTCCGCTCGGCGCGGCGGCCGGCTCGGCGCGGCCGTCCGCTCGGCGGCTGACACCTTTCCCCGCCGGGGGGTACCGCTTTCCCCTGGTCAGCGGGGCGGTTACCCTCAGCGTCCGATCAACGCCCGGGGGACGGACCACATGCCCAGCACCTACGACACCGCGGCTCAGAGACCCGGGCCGGGTGGTGGCGGAGACGCGGACGCGGAGGACGGGGGGCGTCCGGCCGTCGCGCTCGACCTCCCCGACACGGCGGAGGCCCTGACCCGCTACCGGGCCCGCGCCGGCACCTGGGCGCGCGTCGGGCCGACGCTGCTGGCCGGCGTCGCGGTCATCGCGCTGGCCGCCCGGGGCCGCGGGCTGACCTGGCCCGAGGAGGTGCTGCCGTCCCTGTGCGGGTTCGCCCTCTTCACGACCGGGCTCGGCCTGGGCGCCCGGCGACTCGCCCGCCGGATGAGGAACCGCCTGGTGGCGGCGGAGTGGACATCCTGCGCCGCCATCTCCGTACCGCGCGGGCTGCACGGCGGGACGGTGGTCCTGCGCGACCCGGTCACCGGTGATCTGTGGCCGCTGGCCGTGATCGCCGTACAGCAGCGCTACCAGCTCGTCGAGCCGGGCCCCGGCGGGGTGCTGTGGTGGTGCGGCGATCCCAGGACCGGCGGAGTGATCGCGCCGCCGGGCGGTGCGGAGCTGGTCTGGACGCGGGCGGTACGGGGGGAACGGGCGCGGCGCAGGAACGTACGGGTGGCGGTGGAGCGCGGGTTGCTGGAACGGCCGGTTCCGCGACGGCCGCAACCCGGCACACCCGCAGCGTCCGTATCCCCCGGACCGTCCGCCACGGATTCGGCCATTCCTTCCGCGCTCACCGCCTCCCGGCGCCGCCGGGGCCTCTTCCGCTGGGTCCTGCTCGTCGGCGCGATCGCGCTCGGCGTGGGCATCGCCTCCTTCGAGGCCTCGGAGAAGGACCCGCACATCGACCTGACCGTGATCGACGAGCGCTCCGACGGTCTCTGCTCCGTGCGGTGGACCGAGCCGTGGAGCGGCACGGAACGCCAGGGCACGTACCACTGCGACCCGGACCGCGATCCGCTCCTCCACGACTGGGAGTCGGGGTGGCTGGTCTCGTACGGTCCGTGGAAGGGCGAGCTGTACGACGCCGAGGAGCGCGGCACGATCGCCAACACCGTGAACGGCGTGGTGACCCTGACCGGGATGGCGCTCACCCTGGCCGGCCTGGCCGGGGGCGCCGTCCGGCTGCTGCGACGGCGGAACGAGCTGCCGTGGAGCGGCGGAGGAGCCCGGGGAGGCGACCGTACGACCCTGGCGCCCTTCTCCACGCCGTCCCCCGCGGTGCCGCGCCCGCGTACGCCCGTCAGCCTCGCCAAGGCCTCCGACCGCCTGGCCCGCGCGGACCTTCACGCCCCGCTCGCCTTCACGTACGGGGTCCTGGCCGCCGAGGCGCGCCGGGTCGTCCCCCGGTCCGCGAGCCACCGGTTCCGTCCCGACCTCGATGTCCGGGCGGTGCCGTGGTGGCGGGTGCGGACGCTGCGCGAGCTGAGTTCGCTGACCGCCGTCCTCCAGAGCCTCGGTGCCGCGGCCGGCGTGGGGGTGCTGTGGCTGATCCCGGGTGACGAGATGCCGTGGATGACCCTGCTGGTGGGCGGGGCCTGCACGGCGACGGGGCTGACGGCGCTGTTCCGGCTGGTGCGGCGGGACCTGCCGACGGTGCGCACGCTGGTGCGGGCGGCTCTCGCCCCGGTGCCCGTGCCCAAGCGGTACGTCCTGCTGGACGATCCGTACGGCGCCGGGCCCGTGCTGCTGTTCTTCCCCGCCCACGGTGGCGACGACGACCTGCCGGAGGCGCTGCTCGGCGTACTGGCGCCCGGCACGTCCCGCCGCCCGTGGCTCGGGCTGCCCGCCCCCACCGGCGAGGCGGAGCTGCGCGGCTGGCTGGACCCGGCCCCGGCCGTCGTGCCCTGGATCGAGGACCGGGCGATGTGGCCCCGGCATCCGTACGAGGAGATCAACCCGAACGACCCCGGGACCCGCGCTTACCTGGAGCTGCTCGCCCCGAACGCCACCGCCGCCACCTCCGACGGGGCGGACGCCGCGCCTTAGGCCCGCTCCGCCCTGCGCTGCTCCTGGAGCGCCCGCCAGCGGTCCATCATGGTCACCAGTTCCTCCTGCACGAACGCGAAGAACTCGACCGTCTCCGCCAGCCGCGCCCCCGCCGGGGTGTCCCGCCCCAGCGACTCCGCGCCGTCGCGCAGGGCGTTCTCCCAGCGGACGAGCACGGCGTCGCGCTGCGCGAACGTCGTGTACCAGACCTCGTTGTGCACCCGGTAGCGGTCCCGCCGGGAGCCCGGGTCGCGCTCCCGCCCGGCCAGGCCGACCTGGACGAGGTAGCGGATCGCGCCCGATACGGCGGCGGGGCTGATGCCGAGCCGTTCGCTCAGCTCCGCCGAGGTCAGGGACGCGTCGTCCGAGGAGAGGAGGGCGGCGAAGACCCGGGAAGCCGTCCGCTGCATACCGGCCTCGGTCATCTCGGCCGCGAACCGCTCGACGAAGCGGCTCACCGCCTCCGGGTCCCGCGACGGGCTGTTCTCGTGCATCGCCTGCTCGTCTCCCCTGCTGTCCGCCGCGGCGTCCGGGCCTCGCGCCCCGCGTCCGCGTCTCGCCTCCGCGCCCACGCTCCGATCCTAACGCGGCTTTTTTACACTTCCTTAACTTCACAACTTTGTGAAAGTAGCGTACGTTCCGAATCATGGCGAAGGTAATCAGCGTCGCAGGACTGCACAAGTCGTTCGGCCGGACGCACGCGCTGGACGGTCTCGACCTCACCGTCGAGAGCGGCGAGGTGCACGGCTTCCTCGGCCCCAACGGAGCCGGGAAGTCCACCACCATCCGGGTCCTCCTCGGACTCCTGCGCGCCGACTCCGGCGCGGCCCGGCTCCTCGGCCGGGACCCGTGGCGGGACGCGGTCGAACTGCACCGGCGCGTGGCGTACGTCCCCGGAGACGTGACGCTGTGGCGCAACCTCTCCGGCGGCGAGGTCATCGACCTGTACGGACGGCTGCGCGGGGGAATCGACGCGCGGCGGCGGGCCGCGCTCGTCGAGCGGTTCGAACTGGACCCGGCCAAGAAGGGACGTACGTACTCCAAGGGCAACCGCCAGAAGGTCGCCCTGGTCGCGGCGTTCGCCTCGGACGTGGACGTACTGATCCTCGACGAGCCGACCTCCGGGCTCGACCCGCTGATGGAGGAGGTCTTCCAGAGCTGCGTCGCCGAGGAGCGCGACCGGGGCAGGACCGTCCTCCTCTCCAGCCATGTGCTGAGCGAGGTCGAGGCGTTGTGCGACCGGGTGTCGATCATCCGCAAGGGCGTGACCGTCGAGTCGGGTTCGCTGGCCGAGCTGCGCCACCTCACCCGTACGAGCGTGAGCGCGGAGCTGGCCGGACCGCCCGCCGGGCTCGACCGGCTGCCCGGGGTGTACGACCTCGACGTCCAGGGGCTGCGGGTACGGCTCCAGGTCGACACCGACAAGCTGGACGCCGTGCTCCGGTGCCTGTCCGGGGCCGGGGTCCGCTCGCTGAGCAGTACGCCGCCGACGCTGGAGGAGCTGTTCCTCCGCCACTACGCGCCGGACGCGGCCGAAGGGACCGATGGGTCCGATGCGGCGGGCGCCCTGCCGAAGCCGGTGGCGTCATGACCGCCGGCGCCGCCACCGGCCCCTCGCGCGCCCTGCCCGCGGCCCGGACCGGCGGCTCCCGCCCGTTCGCCGGCACCGGCCCGCTGCTCCGCCTCGCGCTGCGCCGCGACCGGATCCTCCTCCCGGTCTGGGTGCTGGTCCTCGGCGGCTCCTTCCTGTCCGTCGCCCGCTCCCTCGGCTCGCTGGCGGGTACGGCGGCCGAACGCGCCGACCTCGCACGCTCCCTCGCGTCCAACGGCTCGCTGCGCGCCCTGTACGGACCCGTCTTCAGCGACTCGATCGGCGGGCTCACCACCGTACGGATGACCGCGTTCGGCACCGCGCTCGCCGCCGTGCTGAGCCTGACCGTCGTCGTACGGCACACGCGGGAGGAAGAGGAGACCGGCCGCCAGGACATGCTCTCCGCCGGAGTGGTCGGGCGCCGCGCGCCGCTGACCGCGGCGCTGCTCACGGCCCTGATCGCCCATACCGCGCTGGCACTGGTGATCACGTCGGGACTGGCCGGGGCCACCGGCGACCTGACCGGCTCGCTCGCCCTCGGCCTCGCGGTCGCCGGGGTCGGCGCGCTCTTCGCGTGCACCGCCGCGATCGCCGCGCAGCTCACCGGGAACGCGCGGCTCGCGAAGGGCCTCACGGCCGCGGTCATCGGCGCCGCGTTCGTCCTCAAGGCGGCGGGCGACGCCGCGACCGCCGACGGCTCCTCGCCTCTGACCTGGCTCTCCCCGCTGGGCTGGGCCGAGCACGTACGCGCCTTCGCCGACGCACGCTGGTGGGTGCTGCTCCTGATCCTGGCCGCCGTCGCGGTCCAGGCGGTCCTCGCGTACGCCCTCGCCGGCCGGCGCGACATCGGTATGAGCTTCCTGCCGGCGCGGCCCGGCCCCACGGTGGGCCGGCTCGCCACGGCGGGCGGGCTGGCGTGGCGGCTCCAGCGCGGCAGCGTGTTCGGCTGGGGCGCCGGGTTCCTGCTCAGCGGGATCATGTTCGGCGGGATCACGGACGGCGCGGCGCAGCTGGTCGGCGACAACGCACGGACCCGCGAGATCATCCAGCGGATGGGCGGCGAACAAGGACTGACGGACGCGTTCCTCGCAGCTATGGTGAGCCTGCTCGGCATGGTGGCCGCGCTGTACGCGGTCTCCTCCGTCCTCCGGCTGGGCGCCGAGGAGACCGGCGGCCGGGCCGAACCGGTCCTCGCGGGCGCGGTCGGCCGCCTGCGCTGGGCCGCCGGCCACCTGCTGATCGCCTTCGGCGGCGCCGTACTGATCATGCTGCTCGGCGGGGTGGGCCTCTTCCTGGGCTACGGCCACGACCTGACCGGAATCCTCGGCGCCGCGCTGGTCCAACTGCCCGCGATCTGGCTGCTGGGCGGAGTGGCGGTGCTGCTGTACGGGGCGTTCCCGAGGGCGGTCGCGGCGGCATGGGCGGCGAGCGGCCTGGCCCTGGCCCTCGGCTGGCTCGGCCCGGCGCTCGGTCTCCCGCAGGCCCTGATGAATCTGTCGCCCTTCGGCCACCTCCCGAAACTGCCGGGCCCGGAGATGGCGTGGCCGCCGGTGCTCGCCCTGACGGGGCTGGCGGTGGCGCTGGCGGCAGCGGGACTGGCGGGGCTGCGGCGGCGGGATGTGCTGACCTGAGCCGGGCCGGACCGGGCGCGTATGTCATGACGGGCCGGTTCCGTCCACAGGCTGTGGACAGAACCGGCCCGCGCACGTCAGGAGAGGAAATCCGTCAGACCTTCGGTGTCGAGTTCGATGGAGACGGGTTCGGGGAGCAGAATCTTCTTACCCAAGTCCGCCACGTGACGATGGCCGTAACCATCCACCGTCGGATCGCTGTGCACGGTGACCGTGCAGTGGTCGCGATCGACCAGCAAATAGATCGGGATTCCGGCCGCGGCGTAGGCGGAGGGCTTCTCCTTACGGTCCCGCCGATCGGTGTCCCAGTCGTACGACGTCACTTCGACCACCATCAGCACGCGTGACGCGTCACTCCAGTCCCCCTGGCCGAGGAAAGTCTTTCTCGGCGCGAGAATCGCATCCGGTTTGGCCCGGCCTTTGCGATATGCCCCGACTTCGATACCGAGCTCGCCTCCGGCGTACAGCCACACATCGGGCCGGGCTTGAATGCAACGCTCCTGCAGCCACCGGATGATCTCCGAGTGATCGCCGCCCGTCATGCCCTTGATTCCGATCCGTCCGTTGATGAACTCCAACCTGACGGCGTCGGACTCCCGCTCGACGAGCTTGGCAATCCTTTCGAATTCCTCGACGGACATCTGCTGAATCGCGCGCTCTGCCATAACTGTCATGGTGCACCTCCTGTCAGGCGGACACCAGCATGACCGGCCCGCGCGCAGCCGAAACGGTCCTTCCCGATCCGATCACCCTCGTGAGTGATCAAATGACGAGTACTCGCCACCATGCCCCGCCCTGGGCCCCGCCCCCGGCGTCACCTCACCCCGGCGTCACCAGCCGCGCCTCGTACGCGAACACCGCCGCCTGCGTCCGGTCGCGCAGCCCCAGCTTCACCAGGATCCGGCTGACATGCGTCTTGATCGTGGACTCCGCGACCACCAGGTGCTCCGCGATCTCCGCGTTGGACAGGCCCTGCGCGATCAGGACCAGGACCTCCGTCTCGCGCTCCGTGAGGTCCCCGATCCGGGCCATCGCCGGTCCGCGCGGGGTGTCCGAGAGCTTGGAGAACTCCGTGATCAGGCGGCGCGTGACCGTCGGGGCCAGCAGCGCCTCGCCGGCAGCCACCACCCGTACCCCGTCCGCGAGCTGCCGCGCCGAGGCGTCCTTCAGGAGGAAGCCGGAGGCGCCGGCGCGCAGCGCCTGGTACACGTACTCGTCCAGGTCGAACGTGGTCAGGATCAGCACCTTCGCGGTGGCGTCGGCCGCGACGATCTCGCGGGTCGCCTCGATGCCGTTCAGCTCGGGCATCCGGATGTCCATCAGGACGACGTCGGGGCGGAGCACCGCCACCTGCCGGACCGCCTCGTGGCCGTTCACCGCCTCGCCGATCACCTCGATGTCCGGCATCGCGTTCAGCAGCACCGAGAAGCCCTCGCGGACCATCACCTGATCGTCGACGATCAGCACCCTGATGGTCACGACGCGTCCCCGTCCCGCACGGCGGCCACCGGAATGAAGGCCGCGACCTCGTAGCCGCCGTCCTCCGTGAGGTCCGCGGTCATCTCACCGTTCAGCATCGTGACACGCTCCCGCATGCCGGTGACCCCGTGCCCCGCCCCCGGCGACGGCTTGACCAGGCCGCGCGGCGGTGTGTTGACGATGCGCAGGCCCAGGCCGCCGAGCACATAAGCGATCTCGACGCGCGCGGTCGACCCGGGCGCGTGACGCAGCGCGTTGCTCAGCGCCTCCTGGACGATGCGGTACGCCGACAGCTCCACGCCCTGCGGCAGCTCGCGCACCGCGCCGGTGACCGTCTTCTCCACGGTGAGGCCGGCCGCGCGGACGTTGTCGATCAGGCCGTCGAGTTCGGCGAGCGTGGGCTGCGGGGCGTCGGGCGCCTCGTAGTCGTCCGCCCGTACGACACCGAGGATGCGGCGCAGCTCGGTCAGGGCGGAGACGGCGTTCTCGCGGATCGTGAGGAACGCCTGCTCCAGCTCGGGCGGCGGGTTCTCCACCCGGTACGGCGCGGCCTCGGCCTGGATGGCGACCACCGACATGTGGTGGGCGACCACGTCGTGCAGCTCGCGGGCGATGGTGGTGCGTTCCTCCAGCAGCGTGCGCCGGCCGCGCTCGACGGCGGTGACGGTCTGCTGCGCGGCGACCTCCTGGTCCGCCGTGCGGCGGACCTGGAGCATGCTCACGAGCAGCAGGACGAGCGCGGAGGCGAAGAGCATCGGGACGGAGGTGGAGCTGCCGAAGCCGTAGTAGAGGCGGGTCAGGAAGACCTCGGAGAACGCGGCGTACGCGGCGGTCGTCGCCCACATCCAGGCGGCGGTGCGCGGGGTGGTGCGGATGGCCACCAGCGTCATCACGAGGAGGTAACCGGCGAAGGAGGTGGGCGTCCAGGGCCAGTCGTGATGGGTGAAGACGTTGGTGACGAGGGTGACTCCCAGCGCGGCCCACCAGGCGAGGACGGGCCTGACCAGGGTCAGCAGGAGCGGGAACACCGACAGGAGCCCGAGCGCGCCGGCGCCGCCGGCGTCGACGGAGACGGTGAATATCATCAGCGCCGCGGCGACGATGAGGGCGTGCGGGGCCCACCCCACGACCTCGCGTATCCGCTCGGGCAGTCGGCCGGTGAAGCGGCTGTCCATCCGCATGGGCGGCAGCGGGCGGTAGTCGAGGGCGCTGTCGAAGAGGTCTTGGCGGAGGCCGCCGTAGGCACCCCTGGCCACGCGGAGCTCGTTGTCCTGGGGCTTCGCGGATTTGGTTTCGGTCACTTTTCCACGGTAGAGGGACGCACCGGGCCCGGGCGTCACCAGCGAAGCGGATCCTTGTCCGTCCGTCCCAGGTACTACGAGGGTGCCCCCGGGCCGCCGGGTGAGCCGGGCGGCGCCGCGCGCTCACCACGCGAGCTGAGCGATCTCCTCCGCGACCACCGCGCACGCGTCCGCCGCCGGGTCCACTAGGGGGAAGTGCCCGACATCCTCCAGCAGCGTCAGCCCCACCAGTTCGCCGGCCAGGCCCGCCGCCTCCACGTACGCCTCGGAGACCTCGTACGGCACGGTGAGGTCCACTCGTCCCTGCACCACCGTCGTCGCGATGCCCGTCGGCAGCAGCGCCGCCGGGTCCGCGTTCTCCCTGCGCTGCTTGAACTCCGCCTCGCCGCCGAGCAGTTGGAGCACCGCTCCGCCGCACACCGCCAGCTCGACCGCGCGTGTGAGGTCCGCGATCGGCGCCAGCGCGACGACCCCGCGCAGCGGCGGCGCCTGCGGCAGCCGCCAGGGCGAGCCCTCGGGCAGCACATGCCGGGCCGCCGCCCAGAGCGCGAGGTGGCCGCCCGCGGAGTGCCCGGTCACCACTGTGCGCCGTACGTCGGCCTGCGGCAGCGCGGCGGCGGCGAGCGCGGGCAGGGCGTCCAGGGCGGCGGCCACGTCGTCGAACGTCTCGGGCCAGCGCCCCGCCACCGGGGCGTCGCCGTCATCGGGAGAGCCCGCCCCGCGCCGGTACTCGACGTTGGCGACGGCGAAGCCGCGCCGGGCCAGGAAGTCCGCGAACGGGGTGAGGTGCCACCGGTCGTACGGTGCGCGCCACGCGCCGCCGTGCAGGACGACGACGAGCGGCACCCGTTCCTGGTTGCCGCGGGGGGCGTAGAAGTCGATCACCTGATCAGGGTGTTCGCCGTACGCGGCGGTGGCGTCGGGCCGGACGACCGGGCGGGCGAGGACCGATTCGGTCTCTGCGGCGTCACGAGCGACGGCGTCGTGCGCGGCGGGGTCCGGCATCTTGCTCCAACCTTTCGGTACGAGGGGCGAATTGACCTGATCAGCGGGGACGCTATCAGCCCCACGGGCGTCGCCGTCACCGCCGACCGGGCGGCACCCGCCCCGGCACCGCGGCCAGCACCTCGCCGAGCACCCGCGCCGCCCGCTCCGCGTCCGCGAAGCCCACGTACAGCGGGGTGAAACCGAAGCGCAGCACGTCCGGCCCGCGCAGGTCCCCGACCACCCCGCGGGCGATCAGCCCGTCCATCACCGCGGGCGCCTCCGCGCACCGCAGGGCGATCTGGCTGCCGCGCTCCGCGTGCGCGGCGGGGGTCAGCGAACTCACCCGGCCCGGCGGGGCGTACGCGGCCACGCACTCCAGGAAGAAGTCGGTCAGCGCCAGGCTCTTCGCCCGCACGTCCGCCATCCGCACGTCCGCCCAGACGTCGAGCGCCGCGTCCAGCGCCAGCATGGAGAGGATGTCGGGGGTGCCGACCCGGCCCCGTACCGCACCGTCCGCCGCCTCGAAACCGGCGGCCATCGCGAACGGGTCGGCGTGCGCGTTCCATCCCGGCAGCGGGGAGTCGAAGCCGGCCTGATGGCGCTCGGCCACATAGAGGAAGGCGGGCGAACCGGGCCCGCCGTTCAGGTACTTGTACGTGCAGCCCACCGCGAGGTCCACCCCGTGCGCGTCCAGTCCGACCGGCAGCGCGCCCGCGCTGTGGCAGAGGTCCCAGACGGCGAGCGCCCCGGCCGCGTGCGCGGCGGCGGTGATCCCGGGGAGGTCGTGGAGGCGCCCGGTACGGAAGTCGACGTGGTTGACGAGTACGGCGGCGGTACGGGGACCGAGCGCGGCGGGCATCTCGGCCGGGGCGAGCGGCACGATCCGCCGGCCGGTCATCCGGGCGGCGGAACGCGCGATGTAGCCGTCCGTGGGGAAGGTCGTGGCGTCGACCAGCACTTCCGTACGGCCCTCGGCGGCCGTACGGTCCTGGCCATCGGTACGGTCCTGGCCGGCCGTACGGTCCTGGCCGGCCAGGCGTACGGCGGCCACCACCGCCTTGAAGACATTCACACTGGTCGAGTCCCCGACCACGATCTGCCCGGGGCCGGCGCCGACGAGCGGGGCTATCCGGTCGCCGATCCGCTCGGGCGCGGTCCACCAACCACCCTCGGTCCAGGAACGGATGCCCAGCTCGCCCCACTGACGGGTCATCACATCCCTCAGCCGCTCGGGGACATGGCGGGGAAGCGCGCCCAGCGAGTTCCCGTCGAGATAGACGGACCCTTCGTTGAGGGCGAACAGGTCACGCAGCGGGGCGAGTCCGTCGGCGGCGTCGAGGGACGCGGCCCGCGCGGCGAGCCCGGGGTACATGGACGTCTCGGGGGATTTCCCGCTCGTCGCCGCGGACTCGGCCGCCTCCCACGGCTCAGACATGGCTGCGCGCCGTCCACAGCTCGGGGAACACGTTCTTGGTGGCGCGTTTCTCCAGCCAGGCGACGCCCGCGGAGCCACCCGTACCGGTCTTGGAGCCCATCGCGCGCCGGGTCGCCACCAGGTGGTCGTTGCGCCAGCGCCACACCAGCTCGGCGACGTCGGTCAACACCTCGCCGAGAGCGGCGAGTTCCGTGTGACCTTCCGGATCCCCGTAGATCCGGGTCCACGCCTCCTCGACCTCGGGCACCGGCTCGTACCGCCGCGCGAGATCGCGGCCGAGCACCGCGTCAGGCACCGGCAGCCCGCGCCGGGCGAGCAGCCGCACCACCTCGTCGTACAGACTCGGCTCCTGGAGCGCCTTCTCCAGCTCGGCGTGGACGCGCGGCGCGCCCCGGTGCGGGACGAGCATCGACGCGGACTTCTCACCGAGCAGGAACTCCATGCGCCGGTACATCGCGGACTGGAAGCCGGAGCCCTCGCCGAGCGCGCCGCGGTACGCGTTGAACTGCGCGGGCGTCAGCCGGGCGAGCGGCTGCCAGGAGGCGTTGAGCGCCTCCAGCTCGCGCGCGGAGCGCCGCAGCGCGTCGATCGCGACCTGTGTACGGTCCTCGCGCAGCGCGCGGGAGGCCGTCTCCCACTCGTGGACGATGACGGTGAACCACAACTCCATGACCTGGGTGGTGACGAGGAAGACCATCTCGCCGGGGTCGTCGGAGCGCAGGTGCTGCAAGTGGGTGAGGACGTCCGCCTGGACGTAGTCCTCGTACGGGGTGGTCCCGGCGAAGTCCAGGTTCGGGGCCTCCGAACCGGCTCCGGGGACATCGGGGGTGTGCGACATCGCTGTCTCCTCGACATGTGCCGGGTAGCGGTCCGCCCCTTTCCGTCTGTGGCTACGGAGCTCCGGTCCCCTCCCGGCATCATAATCCGGGCCCCCGCCACCGTGCCGCCCCGTGAACCCGTGAACCCGTGGACCCGTGGACCCGTGGACCCGTACGGGCGTTCCGGGGCCGCCCGCTCGGCTCAGACGGCCGGGCCCTCGACGTACGTCCCGTCCTCGTCGTACGGCCAGGCGTTGGACCGGCAGCCGTCGAGCCCCTTGATCTGCTGCATCATCACCGGGGCCGGCTCGCCGGGCCCGGCGCAGCCCAGGTGCTGCTGGAGGCCGATCTCATGGCCGACCTCGTGGTTGATGATGAGGTGCCGGTACTCGGTGGGCGGCCCGTCGAACGTCGGCGAGCCCAGCAGCCAGCGGCGCAGATTGACCACGACGCCCTCGACGGTCTCGCAGTTCAGCTCGCCGCCCGTGTTCAGCCCGTAGGCGAGGCAGAGTTTGTCGGCGGTGGCCGGGGTGGCGATACGGACGACGAAGTCGGCGTTCGAGGAGACGAGCTGGAACCTGCCCCGGTCGTGCGCGGCCCAGCCCTGCGGGTGGGCGAGGATCTTCTCGATCTCGGCGGCGGCGTCGGCGGCGGAGACGTCGACCCCGTTCTCGACCTGCACGCTGTAGCGGCGCAGCGGCCCGGAGCCGACGGGGTCGCCCTGCGACTGCGCGGTGGTGAAGGTGCCGGGGCCGGAGGCCGGGACCTCGGGCGGGGCCGTGGGCGTCGGGTCCGAGTCCTCGGGGCTCGGCGTCGTCCGCGGTTCCGGCTCCGCCTCTGCCTCCGCTCCAGGGGAGGACGCCGCCGGCGAGGCGCCGCCCTTGGCGCCGTCCTGCGCGTCCGCCTCCGCCCGGGTGCCCGGCCAGGAGGCGACGACGGCGCCGCCGATGATCACGACGGCGAGCGCGATCCCCGCCGCCACCAGGGGGCGGATCGGGCCGCGCCCGCGGCCGTAACGGTCCGTGCCCCCGCCGCCACCGCCGCCGCCACCGGAGGCGGACGTTCTACGACGTCCCGGACGGATGGCGGCGCGCTTGCCCAAAACGGATGTCTCCCTGATCGAACCCGGCCACAGTCGATACCGGTAGCGATATTCGCCCACCTAAGCGAAGGCCCACGCCCTGAGAGACGGGCGGGGCCTTCGAAGGGTTCCTTTACGAAACACTCATCGTGGGGTTCAGGACACGACGTGGCTCAAAAAGCACCATCAGAGGGAGACCGGCACCCTGAGATACGGCGCGCGACCTGCTTCGACTCAGTCCGGGAGCGGCCGGGACCCAGCCGTTTTCAGCCGAGCGTGTCCGCCGCGAGCGGCGACGAGTCGCGCAGGAACGTCGCGCAGCGCTCGTATTCCGCCTCCTCGCCGATCGCCTGCGCGGCGCGGGCGAGCGCGTGCAGGGCGCGCAGGAAGCCGCGGTTCGGCTCGTGCTCCCACGGCACCGGGCCGTGGCCCTTCCAGCCACTGCGCCGCAGCGCGTCGAGCCCGCGGTGGTAGCCGGTCCTGGCGTAGGCGTACGACTCGACGACCCGCCCGTTCTCGTACGCACCGTCGGCGAGCTGCGCCCAGGCCAGCGACGAGGTCGGGTACTTCGCGGCGACGTCGGTGGGCGGCGTGCCGTTCGCGAGCAGCTCACGCGGCTCGGGATCGTCGGGCAGTTCGGTGGGGGGCGGTCCCCCCAGAAGGTTTTCGTGGATACCCATGCCTACAGTCTGCCTTGCCGCACCCGGCCGAGGACCACCGGAACCGGGCCCTCGGGCGTCCCGGCCGGCCCGCCCGCCGTGCTCAGCCCCCGACCCCGCTCAGCCCACGTCCCCCGTCCCGCTCAGCCCGCCCTGCTCAGCCCGCCCTGCTCAGCCCACCCCGCCGCGCTCCCCCGGCCGGTCCGTCTCCAGCGGCGGTGTCAGCCCGCAGTTGACCCGGCACTCCGGCTCCGGCCGCCCGGCCGCCTCGCGCCCCGGCGACCGTACCGTCGCCCAGGCGATCAGCCCGCCCACCACCAGCACCCCGGCCAGCATCGGCATCGCCCGCCGGAACGCGGCGTCGAACTCCGTCGCCGAGCGGTACACCTCCGGCTTCATGCCCGCCAGCAGCGGCAGCGCGGCCACCGCGATCAGGCCGGCCGCGCGGGCCGCCGCGTTGTTGATGCCGCTGGCCAGCCCGGCCCGCGCGATGTCGACCGAGGCGAGGACCGTCGCCGTCAGCGGCGCGACCAGCGTCACCATGCCCATCCCCAGCACCACCAGGGCCGGCAGCACATCCGTCAGGTAGTCGGCGTGCGGGCCCACGCGCAACATCAGCACCATGCCCGCGGCGCACAGCAGCGGCCCCACCGTGAGCGGCAGCCGGGGCCCGATCCGCTGCGCCAGCGCGCCGGAGCGCGCGGAGAGCAGCAGCATCAGCACCGTCGTCGGCAGCAGGGCCGCGCCGGCGCGCAGCGCCGAGTACCCGGCGACGACCTGGAGCTGGAGCGAGGCGAGGAAGAAGAAGCCGCCGAACGCCGCGTACACGCACAGCGTCACCACGTTCACCGAGGTGAACAGCCGGGACCTGAAGATCGACGGCGGCAGCATCGGCTCGGCGCGGCGCTGTTCCACCCGTACGAAGGCCACCGCGACCAGCACCCCCGCCACCCCCGGCCAGACCGTCCTGGCGATGAGCGCGTACGTGACCAGCGCCAGCGACGCCGCGCCGAGCACCGCGCCCAGCACGTCGAACTTCCCGCGCGCCGCCGGATCCCGGGTCTCCGGTACGTGGCGCAGCGCCACCGGTACGCACACGGCGGCCAGCGGCACATTGATCAGGAACACCCAGCGCCAGCCGGGCCCGTCCACCAGCCAGCCGCCGAGGAACGGCCCGATCGCCGCCCCCACGCCGCCGAGCCCCGACCACAGGCCGACGGCGCGCGCCCGGTCGTCCGGGTGGAAGCTCGCCTGGATGATCGCGAGCGAGCCGGGTACGAGCAGCGCGCCGCCCACGCCCTGGAGGGCGCGGGCCGCGATCAGGATGGCGACGTTCGGCGCGATCCCGCAGAGCAGCGACCCGAGTGCGAACCACACCACGCCGACGACGAAGACGCGCCGCCGCCCGTACCGGTCGCCCAGCGACCCGCCGAGCAGGATCAGCCCGGCCAGCGTGACCATGTAGGCGTTGACGGTCCACTGGAGCGCCGCGAGATCCGCGTTGAGGGAGTCCCCGATGTGCGGCAGCGCGACATTGACGACGGTGGAGTCCAGCAGGGCCATGCTCGAACCGAGCACCGTCGTCAGAATGACCCAGCGTCCCCGGGCCGAGGACAGCCTGATGTCCATACGGGGATCATCCCCGCAGCACCCCCGGACGGCGACCCGGCGTCTGCCGCGCGTGGGCCGTGCGTGGGTGGGGCGCGCGCCGGGCACCCACCGGACGCGCCTCACACGGACGTCGGGCGGACGTCGGGCGGACGTCGGACATGCGTCGGGCCCGGCACCGTCGCGTACGGTGCCGGGCCCGAAGCGCCCTGAACCTACTTGAGCTTGGTGCCGGTGGAGCGCAGCGCGGCGCACGCCTCGGTGACGCGCTTCGCCATGCCGGCCTCGGCCAGCTTGCCCCAGGTGCGCGGGTCGTACGTCTTCTTCGAGCCGACCTCGCCGTCGACCTTCAGCACGCCGTCGTAGTTGCGCAGCACGTGGTCCGCGACCGGCCGCGTGAAGGCGTACTGCGTGTCGGTGTCGAGGTTCATCTTGACGACGCCGTTCTCCAGCGCCGTGGCGATCTCCTCGGCCGTGGAGCCGGAGCCGCCGTGGAAGACGAAGTCGAACGGCTGGCTGCCGACGGCCTTGCCGTACTTGGCGCCGACGCCCTCCTGGAGGTCCTTGAGCAGCTCGGGACGGAGCACGACGTTGCCCGGCTTGTAGACGCCGTGGACGTTGCCGAAGGACGCGGCCAGCAGGTAGCGGCCCTTCTCGCCCAGGCCGAGGGCCTCGGCCGTACGCAGCGCGTCGTCGACGGTCGTGTACAGCTCGTCGTTGATCTCGTGGGTGACGCCGTCCTCCTCACCGCCGGTCGGGGTGATCTCGACCTCAAGGATGATCCTGGCGGCGGCGGCCTGGGCGAGCAGCTCCTCACCGATGGACAGGTTGTCCGCCAGCGTCTCGGCGGAGCCGTCCCACATGTGCGACTGGAAGAGCGGGTTCCGGCCGGCCTTCACGCGCTCGGCGGAGACGTCGAGCAGCGGACGGACATAGCTGTCGAGCTTGTCCTTGGGGCAGTGGTCGGTGTGCAGCGCGACGGTGATGTCGTACTTGGCGGCGACGATGTGCGCGAACTCGGCCAGCGCGACCGCACCGGTCACCATGTCCTTGTTGTACTGGCCGCCCAGGAACTCAGCGCCACCGGTCGACATCTGGATGATGCCGTCGCTCTCGGCCTCCGCGAAGCCGCGCAGCGCGGCGTGCAGGGTCTGGGAGGAGGTCACGTTGATGGCCGGGTAGGCGAACTTGCCTGCCTTCGCCCGGTCCAGCATCTCGGCGTAGACCTCGGGGGTTGCGATGGGCATCGGGCCGCTCCTTGTGATGTGCGGGTGTGAGGTGCTTGTCCCTGACCTGGGGGCGACATCGTCGTCGGCCCCATCTTTCCAGACTCTCCCGGGAGGTCCACGGTGAGTATCGCGGTGCGTACCGCACACGCCTCTGTCGGCCGTTTCACGTGAAACGGCCGACAGCCGCCGTAGTCGGCGGGAAACCGCAGGTCAGAGCCCCAGCTCGTCGAGTGCGTAGACGTTGAGGTAGGGCAGCCCGGCCGCCTCGACGGCCGGGGCCGCGCCACGCTCCACGATGACGGCGACGGCGACGACCTCGCCGCCGGCCTCCCGTACCGCCTCGACGGCCGTCAGCGGAGAGCCGCCGGTGGTCGAGGTGTCCTCGACCACCAGGCAGCGACGGCCCTTGACGTCCGTGCCCTCGATCCGGCGCTGGAGGCCGTGCGCCTTCTGCGTCTTGCGGACGACGAACGCGTCGAGCCGCTGCCCGCGCGCGGCGGAGGCGTGCAGCATCGATGTCGCCACCGGGTCGGCGCCCAGCGTCAGCCCGCCCACGCAGTCGAAGTCCAGCTCGGCGGTGGCGTCCAGCATGACCTGACCGACCAGCGGCGCCGCGTGACCGTCCAGCGTGATCCGGCGCAGGTCGATGTACCAGTCGGCCTCAAGCCCCGAGGAGAGGGTCACCTTGCCGTGGACCACGGCCTTGTCCTTGATCAGTTGGAGCAGCTCAGCCCGTACGTCAGTCATGCCCATGAGCTTAAGCCGTCCCTCCCCGGGCCTCAGAGCCGTCGCCACTGCCAGGTGGTGACCATCTCCAGCGGCTCCAGCGGGGTGACCAGCCGGGGCGCGCCGTTCAGCCCGTTCGGCGGGCCGGACTGCGGCTCGACACAGACCGCCTCGGCCTGCTCGTCGTAGATCACGGCCCATTCGGCGGGGCTCGTCACCTTGAGTTCGAGCTGACCGGGCCAGGTCAGCGTGGCGGCCACCCCGTCCGGCATGCCGAAGCAGTCGTCCCAGGGGCCGGGGCGCGGCGGGATCCGGCGGCCGGTGGGGAGGTGGTCGGAGCCGCGCTCCTCCTGCCAGTCGGCGGCGAAGTCGAGCTTCACACCGCCGCCCTCCGCCGTGCCCTCCCCCAGCTCCCCGCCCGCGAGGGAACGGAGGAACCAGGGGTGCCAGCCCGCCTGCGCGGGGAAGGACGTGTCGTACGTCTCCACCCCGAGCCGGAGGGTCAGCGAGTCCGGGGCCAGCTCCACGATCTGCGTCACCAGCCCGCTGTACGGCCAGGGCTCCACCAGGTCGTACGTGAACGCCGCCTCGCTCTCGCCCACCCGCGCGGTGCGCCAGGCCGTGTCCCGGCCGGTGCCGTGGATGGCGTGCGGCGGGGAGTTCAGGGGCATCTGGTGGAGCACCCCGCCGTTGCGGAACTGTCCGTGCTCGATCCGGCCGCACCACGGCACCATCGGGAAGCAGCCGTACCGCTCCCCTTGGCGCAGCAGTTCCGTCCCGCCGATGCGCAGACTGCTGATCCGGCAGCCGTTCGCCGGAGTGATGGTCAACTCGGCGTCGCCCGCCGCCAGTCGGATGCTCTCTTCGCTGCTACTCACACTCCGACACTACTTGCGCCGCCGCAGCGCGCGGCCGACCACCACGGCGGAGGCGAGCGCGAGTGCGGCGGCGGGCGCGATCCAGCGGAGCGTGCCACCCCCCTCGGCGGCATCGGGAGCGGGCACCGGGGCGTACCGGCCACGCGGCGGGGCGTGATCGACCTCCTCGGCGCTGCGCCCGATCATGGTCCGCCTGGCGTGCGCGGCCTCGGCGGGCGGCTCCTCGAAAGGAACGTCGGGGATACGGAAGTCACCCTCACCCGAGGTGGTCGCACCATCGAGCGAGGACGGCGGCACCTCGACGTCGAAGACGGAGGCCGCGTCATCGGCGTCCGCGTCGGGGTCCGCGCCCGAGCCCGCGTCGGGGGCGGGGTCGGGGTCGGCCGACGAGCCACTGTCCGCGTCCGAGCCGGCGTCCGCGTCCGCGTCCGAGCCGGCGTCGGCGTCGGAGGCACCCTCCGAGCCGGTGCCCGCGTCCGAGGCGGGCTCCGCATCGGCAGCGGGTGCGGTGGTGGCGTCCGAAGGCCCGGCATCCGACCCGCCCGCGTCGCGCTCCCCGACCCCGGCCTCAGCCCCGTCCTCAGCCCCGGAACCGCCCTTCCCCGTACCGGAGTCCTCGGTACCGGAGTCCCCGGAGCCGGAGTCCCCGGAGCCGGCCCGGCCAGGGTCCTCCGCAGCCGACTCGTCCCCCAGGCGCGCGACGAAGCGGTCCAGCAGCCGCTGCCCCGCCGCCGTCACCGTCCCGGCGTCCAGCTCGGCCAGTCGGCCGTCCGCACGCGCGCCGCCGGTGAACGCGACGGTCGTACCGCCAGGGGTGTCCGTCAGCCCGATCGTGAGGGTGAGCTTGGCGGAGCCGGAACCCCGGACCTCCGTGCCGGCCGCCTCGACCTCGAACCGCCCGTCCCGTTCGGCGAGCGTCAGCGCGCCGCGGTAGGTGATCGTATGGCCGCCGACGCGGACCTTGAGCCGCCCGGAGAGCGGCCCGGCCGACGCGTCGGCGTCCTGTTGGAGTCCTGGTACACACCGGGCGACCCGGGCGGGGTCCCGCAGCGTCTGCCGAAGGGTCTCTGCCGAAACCGGAACGAACACCTCATGCTCCATGGAAGCCGAGCCTACTCAGAGGTCGCCGCCGAGGCAGCCCCTTTGCCCCACACCATGCACAACGCCCCCACATCACGCCTCTCTCCCCTCCGCCTCTTCTGGCTGTCACCCTCACACCCGCGCACCCGCGCACCCGCACGCACGTCCCCACGCGCCCCGCCCCTCCCCCGCTACCCGCCGTACCGCGGATGCACCAGCGTCGACGGCGGCAGCCCCGGCACCCTCGTACGCTCCACCCCCCTCTGCCCCGCCGCCGGCAGCCCCTGCGCCGACGACCGGAGCCGCGGCGCGTCCGGCGCCAGCCCGAGCGCGGGCCGCGCGCCCACCTCCGCGAGCTCGAACCCCCAGTCGCTCATCTCCGGTCTGCCGTCCTTCGCCCGGTCGGGCCCCGCCGCGAAGCCGGAAGGGCCGCCCCTGGCGCGGTAGGGCGTCGTACCGAAGCCGGCGGCGCGCAGGGTCGCGTCCACCGTCCAGTACATCCGCGGGTCGGTCGCGGGCGATCCCGCGTGCACCGCCAGCCGTCCGCCCTTCGAGAGGACGTGCGAGGCCAGCCCGTAGAACTCCTCCGAGTAGAGCTTCGTACTGGCGGTGATGCCGGGGTTGGGGAGGTCCGAGATGACCACGTCGTACGCGCCCGCCCCGGCCCGCTCCGCCTCCCGTAACCAGGTGAACGCGTCCGCCGACACCTCCCGCAGCCGCGGGTCGTCGTACGCGTGCCCGTTCAGCTCCGCCAGCGCGGGGTCCGTACGCGCGAGCCCGACGACGCCCGGGTCCAGCTCGACCAGGGTGACCGCCCGGACGTCCCGGTAGCGCAGGACCTCCCGCGCGGCCAGCCCGTCGCCCCCGCCGAGGATCAGCACGCGCGCGTGGGGTCCGCGCATCGCGGGGTGCACCAGCGCCTCGTGGTACCGGAACTCGTCGCGCCCGCTGACCCGCAGCCGCCCGTCCAGATACAGCTCCAGCGACTCGCCCCCCGCGCCCGCGCCCGTGAGCACCACTTCCTGGATGTCGGTGTGCAGGGCGACCCGCACCCCGTCGCCGTAGAGCGCGCGCCGCGCCGCCCGTTCGAAGTCGTCGACCTCGACCGCCGCCGTGGCCAGCACGGCGAGCACCACCACGTTCACCGCGACCAGCACCCGGCGCGACCGCCGCGTCAGATCGCGCCCGAAGAGCCACAGGACGAGTGCGGCGCCCGCCACCGCGTTGACGGCGCCCGTCACCAGCGCGCCCGTGAGCTGGCCGAGCCAGGGCAGCAGCAGGAACGGGAAGGCGAGCCCACCGACGAGCGCGCCCACGTAGTCCGCCGCGAACAGGTCGGCGACCGTCCCCTCCGCGTCCTGCCGGGAGAACCGCTGGATCAGCGTCATCAGCAGCGGGATCTCGGCCCCGATGAGCACACCGATGGCCAGCGAGAAGCCCACCAGCGCGTACCGCGACTCCCCCACCCACACGAAGCTCATGTACAGCACGAGCGCCGAACAGCCGCCCAGCAGCGCCAGCGCCGCCTCCAGCAGCCCGAAACCGAAGGCCGCCCGGCAGCGCAGCCGCTTCGCGAGCAGCGAGCCGACGCCCATCGCGAAGACCATCACCGAGAGGACCACGGACGCCTGGGTGACGGAGTCCCCGATCAGATACGAGGCGAGCGCGACCAGCTCCAGCTCATACACCAGTCCGCACGCGGCGCACACGAAGACGACGGCGAGAATCGTGAACCGTCCCGCACCCGCGCGCACGGGCAGCCGTGTCTCACCCTGGGGCGGCGAGGACACGGGTTGCTGAATCACGCACGTAACGCTACGTCACGAATTGATTTCGGTTTGTCACCCACACGGCTGAATTCCCCGCACCGCAGGCATACGGACCCTGATACGTGTCCGGGTGACCACCAGGCGCCCCTCCTGGGGGTACGCGTGCCAGGTGCGCCAGCGGACATGGCTCTCGTCGCGCTGCGCGAGCATCGCGGTGAAGGCGTTCGGGGCCCCCGGGAACGTCCCCGCTAGGCCGTTCGGGTGATCGGAGACCAGGGCGAGCAGTTCTTGCGCGCGGCCGGCGAACGAATTGCGCGAGAGCGTCTCGACGCGCGCGGCGAATTCGTACTCCCATTCCCCGAGGCGCTTGGACACGCCGAGCGGCAGTGGCGTGCTACTGCCCGGGATACAGGCGACGGTCTCGGAGCACGCGCCTCCAGGCTCCTCAAGAATCACCTGATGGGAGGCGCCGAGCAGTCTCAACTGGAGCCCGGCACCGGCGAGATCGAGATCCAGGACGGCCAGGGCGGGAACCGGTTCCCGGCCCAACTCCCAGGCCAGATCGGCCGCTCGGGTGTCGGTGTAGGCGGTATTGAGGGTGGTGAGCATGGGTGGGCTCCGCAAACACGCTTGACGGGTGGACCGGGGATGTCCCGGACGAAGAGCTACGGAACTCGTGGAGGAGATCGCCCGCTCGGCGCCATATCAGGTCCGAGGGCTGGAAGCTCTCAAGAGGGAGGGAATCACGAAGTACGCGACGCTCACAGCGTTTTTACCCAACTTGACGGGGTTTCCATCCCCTCGGGGGCTGTGCAGTTCACCTGTTCAACCGGACTGCGCGCGGTCCGCCCGACTGTGCGTGTGCCGCCGGATTATGCGTGACCGGGCGGACTATGACGGGGCGCCACAACAGGTCGGAGCGACGGGGCGGGCGGACATGCGGAACGGTCCCGCGAAGGTCTGCGCCTTCGCGGGACCGTTCGGTCCGCGGCGGACCAGCTGCCCCGTGTCAGCTGCCTCCGCCACACCCCCCGCCACCGCCACCGCCGCAGGAGGACCCGCCTCCGCCGCAGGACGAGTGTCCGCCGCCACCGCACGACGAGTGCCCACCGCCGCTGCCGCACCCGGCCGACCCACCGCTGCCGCCGGCCGCGCCGCCGCCGGCCCACCAACTGCCGCCGGAGGAGCGGCGCTTCGAACCCCTCGCGCCCTTCTTCGACAGAGACGGCGAGGCCGAGGGCCGGGCCGTACGGCGGTTCCGCGTCGTGTTCCGCGCCTTCGCCGCGTTACGGAACCGCGCGTCACGCACCCGCTCCGCGTCACGCGCCTTCGCCGCGCTACGGGCCTTCCCTCCGGCCGTCCCTCCGGCCATCCCCCGCCGGCGCCTGTCCTTGCCGCCGCGCACACTCGACACGACCCCGACGAACGCGACCGCGACCAGAACCACCACCACTCCCACGCCGAGCATGGGCCTCACCGTCCTCACTGTCCCCCGACTGTTCCCCCGGAGCGGGACCGCGCCGCCTCCGGGCGACGGGCCCCGCACTGACGTGCGTGCATCGGTTGTCCCCCCGGCGTCCGCCGCCCAAAGCCGACTTGAGCAAGTCCAGAGGTTCGGCGCAGGATGTCCGCCATGACCAAAGACTGGCTCGGCGGCACAACGATCTTCGCGGAGATGTCGGCCCTGGCCGCCCGCACCGGGGCGATCAACCTCGGCCAGGGCTTCCCCGACACCGACGGGCCCGAGGCCGTCAGGGAGGCCGCGGTACGGGCGCTGCGCGACGGACGCGGCAACCAGTACCCGCCGGGCCCCGGCGTCCCCGAACTGCGCACCGCGGTCGCCGACCACCAGCGGCTGCGGTACGGCCTGACGTACGACCCCGGCACCGAGGTCCTGGTCACCGCGGGCGCCACGGAGGCCATCGCCGCCGCCCTGCTCGCCCTGGCCGGTCCCGGCGACGAGGTGATCGCGCTGGAGCCGTACTACGACTCGTACGCCGCCTGCATCGGCATGGCGGGCGCCACCCGCGTCCCGGTCACCCTGCGCCCCCGCGACGGCGCGTACCACCTGGACCTCGACGAACTCCGCGACGCGGTCACCGACCGCACCCGCGTCCTCCTGCTCAACACCCCGCACAACCCCACCGGCACCGTCCTCAGCCCCGCCGAACTGGCCGCCGTCGCCGAGCTCGCCGTGGAGCGCGATCTGCTGGTCATCACCGACGAGGTCTACGAACACCTCGTCTTCGAGGGCGAACACCTGCCGATCGCCACACTGCCCGGCATGCGGGAGCGCACCCTGACGATCAGCAGCGGCGGCAAAACCTTCTCGTTCACCGGCTGGAAGGTGGGCTGGGTGACGGGCCCGCCCGCACTGGTCACGGCGGTGCGCTCGGCCAAGCAGTTCCTGACGTACGTCAGCTCAGGCCCGTTCCAGTACGCGATCGCCGAGGCCCTGCGCCTGCCGCAGAGCTACTTCGACGACCTGCGCGCCGATCTGCGCGCCAAGCGCGATCTGCTCTGCACGGGCCTGGCGGCGGCCGGCTTCGAGGTCTACCGCCCGGCGGGCACCTACTTCGTCACGACGGACATCCGCCCACTCGGCGAGAGCGACGGCTTCGCCTTCTGCCGCGCGCTTCCGGAGCGGTGCGCGGTGGTCGCCGTCCCGAACGCGGTCTTCTACGACCACCAGAAGGAAGGCGCGCCCTTCGTACGCTTCGCGTTCTGCAAACGCACCGACGTCCTCGAAGAGGCCATCAGCCGCCTGCGGCAACTGACAGCCTGAGCTCACGGCGAACGGCCCGGTTCAGGCAGTGGCGCCCGGCGGCGGGAGCGGGGCGATCTCACGGTCGAAGAAGGCGGCGTACTCCTCTCCCCGCGCGTAGAGCTGGTCGAAACCGGCCGAGGTCTCCGCGATCAGCTCCGCGTCGGTGTAGTGACGGGCCCCCGCCGCGTTCCCGTCGTGGTCGTACCGCACCTCGAACATGGCGACGTCGCCGAGGATCACCACCTCGGGGACCTCGCGGTGCTTCTCGATGTCCGCGATCGTCCTGGCGTCGAGCAGACGGATCCGGTCCCCCACCTCGACGCGCAGCCGCAGCACATGCAGTTCCCACTGCACATAGGGCGTCACCGGGAACTCCACCACGCGGAGGCGGCGCTGCAGCACACCGAGCCGGTCCACTTCCCCGACCTGCCCGACGTAGGCGTCGCGCTTCTCCTCGATGAGCGAAAGCGCCTCGCCCCAGCGTCCGGCCGCGAACGCCTCCCAGCTCGGAAAACCGCGCTCCTTGAAATGCTGGCCACGCTCCAGCTTGTTGAGATGCCTAATTCCGCTCGTGAGAGTGCGGTAGTACTCCTCGTGGTAGCGGGGGCGCTCCAGGCGGGTCGAAATTCCCTGGGGAAATGAATCAAACATTGGGAATGTCCCGCTTCGCCGCGATGAGCATGCTCCTGGGAATCACCACGAGGCGCTCATCGGGACCGATCGACACCCCGGCAGGCAGCCTCGTACCGAGAGAACTCGACAAGTCCCGCCCGATGACAGCGACATCACCGTTCTCCAACTCCCACAGGTCGGGGCAGTCGGGGGTGTCCGAGGTGACTCCCAACTCCTGCGGCGACGAGCCGATCCGCCGCAGGAATGTCGTCTCAGGATCCGCTTCCCATGGCCTTTCCACAGCCGCCTCCCTCTGTTCGGGCCCGAACGAAGCAACGCTAGCACCGCACGCCAACACCTCGATCGAATTTCGTACGGGCATCGAAAGCAACAGGCCATTTCGAATCACGACGCGCGGATGGACGCGTAGTCGTCCGGAACCCGTGGGCAGTGTCCGTGAACCGGAATCGTGGTGTCGACGCCCGGGTGCTCCCTACGTAAAGTTGACGCCGAGCCGCCTGGTTCAGCGGTGCCGGAAGACATCGGATCCAGTCGGTGGCGACCGCCGGTCAGAAGCCCAGGCAGGTGATCTGGACGATGTAGACACATTCGCTGCGCACGACAATCTGGTACGTGAACATGCCACCGGGAACGGGGAGATTCCCGCCTTTCGGATTCTCTCCCTCATGGCTTCGTCCGTGCACGTACAGTGCCTCCGCCGCCCTGACCAGTTCATCCGCCTTCTCCTCCACTCCGGCCAGGAAGGAGCGCGGTGCGGTGCGGGCTGCTTCTTCTGCCCCGAAGGCGTACTCCCAGGCCCAGCTCAACCGCGTACTGCCGTCATCGCATCGTCCAGGACCGCGGTCAGTTCCCGCAGCGCCTCCCGGGCGACGTCCGGATCCTCGTCCTCCAGGTCGCCGCTCGCGCGAGCGTGGCGGGCGGACAGGTCGGGACGGCGGGCGATCTCGATGTCCCGGGCCCAGGCCAGGACCCAGCTTCGCACCGGGCTGAGCGACTGCCACTCGACGGCCTTGGCGAAGGCCTCGTCCTTCGTCCGTTGCATCTCGGCCAGGCGACCGGGGGCGACGACGGCCAGGGCGGCACGCAGTGCGTCGGGCGTCTGCTCGGGGCGGGGGGCCAGCTCGTGCCCGTGGTCGGCCTGGGTGCTCATGGTGTCCTCCTGGGAGCGCACGGGCCAGGTTAGTCGTCCGGGACGGCTGGGGCAGGGCGTCGCCAACATGGGTGTGAAGGTCCTGTTCATGAGCGGGTGGGGGCGACCGGGCTGCACTCTCCGCACCGCCCTGGTTCCGGGGCGCGGAAGGCCCGGTCGCAGTGGTCGCAGTTCTGGAGGGGGACCCTGACGGGCTTCGGTGCGCGGAACGGGGGTGGGGGCGGCAGTTGGGTGGTCAGGCGGTAGGCCAGCAGGGCGGCCGAACGGCGCGGGCCGCCGGGCGGCAGGCCGCTGGTCAGGGCGTGGCGCACAGCGTCGGGCGCCACGCCGCGCTCCAGCCAGGCGGCGACACCGGGGGCGAGGTGAGCCGTGTCGCAGGCGGAGAGGAGAAGGCGGGGGTTGAGGACACGCAGGCCGGCGAGGAAGTCCGTGGCCGCCCGGAGGAGGTCCGGGGAGGAGTAGCCGGGCTGGGGTACGGCGGGCAGGGGCCGCTTCTTGCGGGGCGCGGGGCGGTTGGGCTCGGGGTCCAGGGGCTCGGGGTGCGTGCCGTCGGGCGTGTGGTTCTCGCCGGGGTCCGCCTCGTGCGCCGGGGGCGCGGTAGGCGCCGGGGGCGCGCTGTCGGCCGGGGGCGGGTGCGGGATGCGGACCGGCGCCGCGGTGCGTGCGTGCGCGGTGGCCGTACGGTGCCGGGCCGCCGCCGGCTGGTTGCAGGAGATCGTACGGGTGACGATCCGGCCGTCAGGGGTGCGCTCACGTACCCGGCGGAGGTAGCCGTGCGCCTCAAGTTCCCGTAACCCGGCGGCGATACGCGTGGCGCCCTCGGGGAAGCGGTCGGCGAGGGTCTTGATGTCCACACGGGCGCCGGTGGGCAGCGACTGGATGTGCAGACCGAGGCCCATGGCGAGCAGCGACAGCTCTCGGTGCTGGGCGAGGTGGTTGCCGATCACCGTGAAGCGGGTGGCGTGGCGGACGTTGTCGTGCGTGACACCGGCGGGATGAGCAGCCGGGGCCGGAGCCGGGCGCCGAACGCGGGTACGCGGGTTGGCCCGTAAGGGGCGTCGACCGTCGGCTACGGCTGACGGGGCGCGCGAAGGCGCGCTAGTGTTTCGGGTATCCATCAGGAAGGTGCTTTCTTCCTCGTTGGTCAGGCCCTCGATCGGGATCGTTACTCCCGGCCGGGGGCCGACGTATGTCTGCGGTGGTGTGTCTGCTCCCGCTGAGCGTAAGGCAGTCGGGGGACTCGAAATCCAGCCCAACCAGGGATGTTCACCCGCCGGAGTGAGTGTGAGCGACGGGCGGGTGGGGTGGGGCTTGGTGGGTTTCTTTCTCCTCACGTTCCTTGGGGAAGACAGCCGGCATCACCGGAACCTGACGGAACGGGTTCCGGTCGCGCGAGACGCACTTCCGCCCAGACGACCTTTCGTGGGAACAAGCCTTCGATTACTCCCCAGCGGTCGGCGAGCGCGTCCACCAGCAGCAGGCCACGCCCCGACTCGGCGTCCCGATCCGGCCGTTGCAGTACGGGCAGGCGTTCCCGGCGCGTGTCGGCGACCTCGATCCGGAGAACGTCACCGGCGAGGCGCAGCGTGAGCCGGAAGTCCCGCCCGGCCACCCGGCCATGGCTCGCGGCGTTGGCCGCCAGCTCGGCCACGAGGAGCCGCCCGGGGTCCGACGGGAGCCCCCAGTCCCGGAGTTGACTCTCCGCGAGCAGACGAGCGAGCCGGGCGCCCCGGGGCGTGGAGGAAAGCAGCACGCTGAAGGTGGACGCAGGGTGGTCGAGTCGGGCCGTGGTCTCGGCACTTTCATGAATCACGTCACTCAGGGTGGCCGAATCCGCCTACCCTGAGGAGTGACGGAGCGGTTGCGTACGGTCACTGTCCGGCTCTTGTCCGGTGCTGTCGTGGCTGTCCGCGCGGTTCTTACGGGTAGGGCGCAGGGCGCCGAGGGACGGCGCGGCAGGACGGAGGAGTACGGATGTCGGTGGACGTGGAGGCGGCACAACCGAGGGATGAGGCGGACGAGCCGGGGTGGGAGGTGGACCCGGACGACGAGTGGGGCGTGGCCGTCATCACCACGGTGGGGCGGCAGTTGAAGCTCCGCCGGGAGGCGGCGGGGATGCGCGCCGGGGAGTTCGGGAGGGTCGTCGGGTACGGCGAGGACATGGTGTACAAGATCGAGGGCGGCAAGCGGATCCCTCGGCAGGACTTCCTCAACGCGGCCGACGAGGTGCTGGGGGCGGACGGGCTCATCGCGGCGACGTGGGAGGACGTGAAGAAGGTCCGGTACCCGAGGAAGGTCCGGGAGCTGGCCAAGCTGGAGGCCCAGGCGGTCGAGATCGGCCTGTACGAGTGCAACATCATCGCCGGACTATTGCAGACGCCCGAGCACGCACGAGCCGTGATCGGGGCGGCACAGCCGCCGTACTCGCCGGACGACGTGGAGCGCATGGTGGCGGCTCGCCTGGCTCGGCAGTCAATCTTCGAACGCGACCCGGCTCCAGCACTCAGCTTCGTCCTGGAAGAGGGGGTCCTGCGGCGTCTTATCGGGGGCACAATGGTGTGGCGTCAACAGCTCGAACGTCTGTTGGAAGCGGGGCGATTGCACAACGTCGTGCTTCAGGTGATGCCGACAAACTGCACCACCCACTCCGGCATGGACGGCAGGATCGAGATGCTGAAGTTCATGGACGGTACGGCCGTGGGTCGCTCCGACGGCGCGTTCAACGGCCGACCGATCTCCGAACCCAAACACCTGCGCATCCTTGAGCTGCGGTATGGCACCATCCGGGCTCAGGCGCTCTCGCCAGGGGAGTCGCTGGCCTTCATCGAGCAACTGCTGGGAGAAACATGATCCGCAAGACCACTGCCGGGGACGCCTACGGGCTGGCGTGGTTCAAGAGCAGCTACAGCGGCGGCAACGACGGCAACTCCTGCGTCGAGATCGCCACCACCCCCGGCACCGTGCACATCCGCGACTCGAAGACCGTCGACGGCCCCCACCTGGCGCTCGCACCCAGCGCCTGGGCCAACTTCGTCACGTACGCCCAGACAGGCTGACTCCATAGCGGCACCTGCACAGGCCTCTCCCGCCAGGGGAGTCGCTGGCCTTCATCGAGCAACTGCTGGGAGAGACATGATGCGCAAGGCCTCAGCCAGGGACGCC
The DNA here is from genome assembly GCF_042756365.1 of Streptomyces sp. NPDC059092. NCBI lineage: Bacteria > Bacillati > Actinomycetota > Actinomycetes > Kitasatosporales > Streptomycetaceae > Streptomyces > Streptomyces sp. NPDC059092. The sequence continues at coordinate 86,021 of NZ_JBHZEJ010000012.1, read as the reverse complement.
TCCGAACTGACATGGTTCAAGAGCAGCTACAGCGGCGGTACCAACGGCGAGTCCTGCATCGAGATCGCCACCACCCCCGGCGCAGTGCGGGTTCGAGACTCCAAGGTCACAGGAGGCCCTCGGCTTGCGCTCACGCCGGACGCATGGGCGGACTTCGTCACGCACGTCGTGACTGGCTGACGCTCGCCGGACACGTACGTCTGCGCCTTGTCGGACCTGGCGAGGCTCAAGGAGGGTTGTCCCCCGGCGCCACGACGCCCGTCTCGTACGCGTACACGACCGCCTGTACCCGGTCCCGCAGCCCGAGTTTGTTCAGGACCCGGGACACATGGGTCTTCACGGTCGCCTCACCGACGTACAGCTTGCCGGCTATTTCGGCGTTGCTGTCCCCGCCCGCCACCAGGCGCAGGATCTGCGCCTCCCGCTCGGTGAGCAGACCGAGCAGGTCCGGCCGCTGCGACACGGCCGGCCGGGCCATGAACCGGTCGAAGAGGCGCCGCGTCAGCTCCGGTGCCAGGAGCGCGTCGCCGCGGGCGACCACCCGGACCGCGCTGATCAGGTCCTCCGGCGAGGCGTTCTTGAGCAGGAAGCCGCTCGCGCCGGCCTGGAGGGCCTGGAACAAATAGTCTTCCCGGTTGAATGTCGTCAGGACGAGCACCACACACTCACCCGCCGCCACCACCTGCCGGGTGGCTTCGAGGCCGTCGAGCCCCGGCATCTGTACGTCCATCAGGACGATGTCGGGCCGCAGTGACCGGGCCAGATCGACGGCCTGGAACCCGTCCTCGGCCTCGCCGACGACCTCGAAGTCGTCCTCGCTCCGGAGGATCATCCGGATACCGCCACGGATGAGCTTCTGATCGTCGGCGAGCAGAATCCTGGTCATACCAGCCGGAACCAGGCCCGGACGGCATAGCCACGCTCGTCCGGACCGACCTGGAGCGTGCCGTCGTGCAGGGCCACCCGCTCGCGCATCCCTATGTGCCCCAGGCCGCCGCGGGCCCGTCCGCTCCCCGTGCGTCCGCTCCCCGTGCGTCGCGCGTCCTGTGCGGACGGCACGGCCGCCGTGTGACCGGCGGCGCCCTGTCCGTCGTCGACCACGATCAGTTCGACCGTGGTCGGTCGGTAGGACAACGTGACGTCGACCCTCGACGCGCCCGCGTGCCGCACCGTGTTGGTCAGCGCCTCCTGCGCGATCCTGTACAGCGAGATGGACAGCGACTGGGGAAGTTCGCGCGGTTCGCCGTCCACCGTGCAGGTGGCCCGGAGGGCTCCGCGGACTCCCTCCACGAGCGTGGCGAGTCGCTCGACGCCCGCGATCGGCGTCTCCTGCGCGGGTCGCCGCTCGTCCCGTAGCACTCCGAGGAGACGGTGCATCTCCTCGACCGCGTCCCGGCCCGCCGACTCGATCGACATGAGCGCGCCTCCGACGGCGGCGGGGTCGCGGGTGAGCATCAGCCGGGCGGCGCCCGCCTGTACGCCCATGACACTCACGTGGTGCGCGACGACGTCGTGGAGTTCGCGGGCGATGCGCAGCCGCTCGGCGATGACCGCGTTGCGCGCGTTCTCGTCGCGCTCGGCCTGTACTTCGCGGTTGCGTTCGGCCAGCTCCGTACGCTGGCGGGTCTGTACCCACGCGGCGTTCCCGAAGGTCCAGGCACCCGCGAGGAAGAGGACGTTCGTCCCGACCGCGTAGAGGGCGAACGCGGGCAGCACCGGCAGGGGGCCGCTGTCGCGCCCGGCCGTCAGCCCGTTCAGCGCCGACCAGGTGTCCGTGCTCAACGCGTAGGCGAGGGTGGCTGACAGCGCCACGACGACGACGATCCGTACCGCGGTCGCGCGACGCCGGTCACGGCTCCAGGCGCCGGCGGTGTAGACGGCGAGGGTCAGGCAGACCGAACTCGCCGAGGAGTCGCCGACGAACCGCAACTGCAGGCCGATGAACGCGACGGCGCACATCATGAGCGCACTCAGCGGAAAGCGGCGGCGAAAGCACAACGGCAGGCCGACGGCGAGCGCCCAGGCCAGTTCCTCGCCCGGGCCGGGCCGCAACGAACCGGGGTCGATGCCGGCGCTGCGCGACAGTACGGTGCTCACGGCCACGCCGACCGTCAGCAGGACGCCGACCGCGAGGTCCCAGCGCCACTGACGGCCGGTCGGTGACGGCCTCGCCCACACCGGCCCGGTAGTCATGATCGGACACGGTAGCCCAGGCGCACCCACACAGCGACATAGGCGATCGTGCCGCCGATGAACACCACGAGCGAGAAGGACTGTGACCAGCCCAGGAGCGTGGCGAAGGCGGTGAAGTCCACCTTGGTCAGGTCGTACTCCGGAAGCGGCGTGAACGCTGCCTGCACCAACTGCAGTACGGGGTCGACGGCGAAGACCGCGACCAGCGGAGTCAGCACCGGGCGCCACCCCTGGCCGGCACGCCGGCGAAGCAGCAGCAGCGACCAGGTGATGATCTGCGTGACCAGGAGGCCACCAACCGTGACCGCGGCCTTCTCGGCCTCGCTCATCCCGGTGGCATCGAAGTGGTTGCAGCCGAACCCGGCGGGTTCGCAGCGCAGTTCGTACGAGGCGTCGTGGTCACCGGCGAGCCACGCGGCGGCGGTGTGGCCCAGTTCGTGAATGTTCAGGGCGACGAACATCCCGAGGAGGACGGTGACGACGACCACGCCGATCCGTCGCACGCGGCCCCAAGGCCCGTGCCGGCTGCCGGTGTTCGGCTCGGACGGTGGGGATGCGGCATACGGACCGGACGGTACGCGGGCGCTGTGGGTGCTGCCGGTGCCGCGGGTGCTGCGGGCACTGCGGGTGCTGCCGATGCTGCGGGCGCTGCGGGTCATTCTTTCCCCCGGGCAAGTCGTCGCTGCCGGGCCGCCCGGCACTGCCGCGACGCTATCCGCGGCCGGCACCCGAGTTCGTCAGCCGCGGTGCGGACGGCGCGGGTAACTCTCGCGGGGGATGACACCAGGGCGCCCCGCCCCGCGCTCGCACTCCCGCCGCACAGGTCAGGGCACCGGCGGGGGGCTGGACAGCCAGTCGCCCGGGGGGATACCCCCACCCCGCACTCTGCTGGTGCTCCCATGGTCCGGCGCCCCGAACCGCAGCAGGATCTGGAGCATTACCCGGCTCAAGATCGGCAGGCCGTCGGTCGCGCCGCGCAGAGTGAATGAGAGACGGTCAAAACAATCATGGCTGAGGGACTTATCGCCCGTACGGGGCACTGGTGCTTCCGGCACCGTTGGCAGGTGCTGCTGATCTGGGCGGCCGCGGTCGCCGTGGGCGTCCTGAGCGCGGGGCCCGTGTTCAGCTCGATCGCGGGCGGCGGTGGGTCGTCGTCCATGGAATCGGTCCAGGCCGGTGCCGTACTCGAAGAGGGAAGCGATCACGGCGGCGTCGTCATCGGTGTCGTCGACGGCGTCGATACGGCCGCGCCGGCGGTACGGGAGGGCGTGAAGTCGCTCGCCGGCACGCTCCAGCGGGTGCACGGGGTGGCCGCGGTGGTCACCCCGTACGACGCGGGGATGCCCGCGGCCGAGGCCGCGATACTGACGGCCAAGGACGAGGCAGGTCTGCTCGTCCAGATCACCCTGTCCCAGCTGGACGAAGACGCGGAGGCCACCGCGGTCGACGCGCTCACCGACACCCTGCACCGTTTCGCCGCGACCCTCGTGGACAGCGGCCAGGCCGGCGCCCGGGTGACCGTCGGCGGCGAACCGGCGATGGAGAAGCAGCTCACGGAGCAGGCGTCCGGGGATCTGTCCGGCGCGGAGTCGCTGTCGCTGCCGATCACGCTGGTGGTGCTGGTGTTCATCTTCGGCGGTGTGATCGCGGCGGGGCTGCCGGTGCTCGGCGCGGTCGTGTCGATCGCGTCCTCGATGACGATTCTGCTGCTCATCACCCGGTTCACGTCGATCACTTCGGACGCGGTGACGGTGGTGACGCTCCTCGGGATGGGTCTGTCCATCGACTACGGGCTGCTGCTCGTCGCCCGCTACCGCGAGGAGCTGGGGGCCGGTTTCACTCCGGAGGCAGCGTTGAGCCGCTCCTGGGCGACGGCGGGACGCACCATCGCCTTCAGTGCCCTGACGGTGGCCGCGGCGCTGACCGGGCTGCTCATGTTCGACATCCCCGAGCTGGCGGCGCTCGGTGCGGCCGGTGTCGCGATCGCGCTGGCGTCGATGCTGGTGGCGCTGACGCTGACGGCGGCGCTGGTCGGCTTCGCCCGCAACCGGATCAAGCCCGCGAAGCAGCGGACGCGGAGCGGTGGGGCTCGACCCCGTATACCGCGAGCGGGGGCTGGAGCACCGGGGCCGGGGCCGGGGCCGGGGCCGGACGAGCGGGCCGCTTCCGCCGAGACAGGCGTCTTCGCCGGGCTCGCTCGCCGCGTACAGCGCCGTCCGCTGACCACCATGCTGGTCGCAGCCGTGGCCCTGGTCGCCGCGAGCCTCCCCGTGCTGTCGATGTCGCTGCATCTCAACGACACCGGAGCGCTCCCCAGGACCCTGGAGTCCGTACGGGTCTCCGATCAGCTCGCCGACCGGTTCGGCCTGCCGACGGTTCCGACCCTCACGGTCGTCGCCAGGACCGATGCCGCGGCCCTCGACGACTGGGCGCGGCGCTGGACGGACACGCCCGGTGTCACCCGCGTCCACCCGGCGCAGGAGGCCGGTCCTGGGCTGGCGACCGTCGGCATCGACACCACCGGCGACCCCGAGGGCGCCACGGCCCGGGACCTGGTCCACACCATCCGCGCCGACCGCCCCGACGGTGGCCGGTCGTGGGTCACCGGCGACGCGGCGGGCCTCGACGACGTACTCCGGCAGATCGCGGACCGGCTCCCGCTGGCGATCGCGGTCACGCTCCTCGCGATGGTCGTCCTGCTCTTCGCGATGACCGGCTCCGTCGTCGTGCCCCTCACCGCCGTCGCCATGAACACACTCTCCCTCGGGGCGACATTCGGCCTGATGAGCCTGGTCTTCCAGCACGGCTTCCTCGCCGACCCGCTCGGTCTGCTGACCGTCGACGGCTTCAGCCCCTTCACCGTCGTGTGCGTCTTCGCCTTCGCGTTCGGCCTCTCGATGGACTACGAGGTGTTCCTGCTCGGCCGCATCAAGGAGTACGTGGCCGAGGGCCTCGGAACCGACGTCGCGGTACGGCGCGGCCTCCAGCACTCGGGCCGGATCATCACCTCGGCCGGACTGCTGATGGTCATCGTCTTCGGCTGCTTCGTCACCAGCCGCATGGGCTCGGTCCAGCAACTGGGCCTCGGCCTGGCCACGGCTGTGGCCATCGACGCCACGGTCGTACGGTGTGTCCTCGTCCCCGCCGTCATGACCCTGCTGGGCCGCGCCAACTGGTGGGCCCCGGCCCCGCTCAAGCGGCTCCACCGCCACATCGGCCTCAACGAGACGGTGCTCCCGGCGACGGTACCGACGCCCGCACGGCAGCCGGAACCGGCCCGCACGCCGGCCCGGGTACCGGCACACGCGGAGCCTCAGGCGCAGGTCCGCACACCGGTACCGGTACCGGTACGGACGGAGCCGCTGCCGGTCCACCGGAACCGGCGCCCCGAACCGCCGCGCCCCACAGCCACCCCGGTCCTGACCGAACCCCAGGCGGATACGGACGTACGGACGGAAGTACGGACGGAGACGCGCACGGAGACGGAGGCGCGGACGGAGGCGGAGACGCGGACGGAGACGCGGACGGAGGCGTCCGCAGTGGCACCAGCGGAGCCGCCGGCGGGCCACCGCCGGGCGTCGGTCGGGATCGCCTACCTCTGGTGGTTCCCCCTCGGCCTGTTCGGCGCGCACCACTTCTACCTCGGGAGGACCCGCCGCGGGGTGCTCTACCTCTGCACGGTCGGACTGCTGGGAATCGGCTGGCTGATCGACCCCTTCATACTGCCCGGCCAGGTCAGGAAGGCCGACCGCGACCACTGACCTTCGGGAACGGAAACAGCCCGGCCGAGGGCCGTGATCGTAGTGATCACGGCACCGTGGCCGGGCTGTTCGAGACGCGGCGCGGAGAGCCGGTTCAGACGTCCTCGGGCTTCTCGTCCCCGGGCTCCAGGCCGAACTGCTCGACGAGCCACTTGTCGAACTCGATCGAGGCGCGCACCCAGCTCACCGTCGACGACACGAAGTGCTCCAGGCTGACGCCCATGCCGATCAGCATCTGGGCCTCGCCGATGAGCCGCACAGTGGGCGGCCCGTCGCCCTCCTCGTGGATGTGGCTGTAGACCTTGGGCCAGAGCGTGCGGCGGTTCCAGTCGTCGATCGCGTCGAGGATCTTGGACTTGTCCGCGATGGGGTGCGGCCGGTCGTAGAACGTCCGCACCGAGAAGACCTGCTGGTCCTCCTCGCCACGGAACATGAAGTACGTACGGAACTCCTCCCACGGAGCCGCGAGGTCACCCTCGTCGTCGACGACGTACTTCAGCTCCATCTGTTCCAGGAGCTGCTTGACCAGATCCTGGTCGGGGACGACGGGGCCCGCCGGTCCTTCACCCTGCGGTTGGGGCTGTCCCCCGAAATTCGGAATCGAGGACGGGTCGATGCTCACCGTGTATTTCCCTTCGTACGGTTCCTGCCATCCTCTCCCATCCCGGGCGGTCCCTGGCAAGCCCATCCGCGTCCGCACGGGTCATGGATTCGTCATGCGGTCCGTGAGCTGCCACACCCCCGTGGAGGGGTTACGGGCGTGTGCGGCGCCGGTGGGGTCCAGCTTCCGCGCCCGTTCCGCCGCCCGGCCCACCACGTCGCGGTACTTTGCGAACTCGACGCGCGTCTTGTCGTAGCCGGCGACATGCTTCTGGAGCAGTGGCAGAAGTTTGCGGTACGTGTCGACAAACGCGTGGTGGTCGGTGAAATGGAGCAGCAGCCACAGCTCGAAGCAGGGGTTGGAGACGGCGACCTTGATGCCGTGCCGTCGGGCGGCGTCGGCCGCAGTGGCCACATCGGGATACTCGTCGACGTCGAAGACACACCACACCTCGTCGTACCCGCCCCGGTTCAGGTCCCGCTGACCGCGCGCGTAGGGCGATGAGCTGCGTCGGGGAGCACGCCTTGCCGCGCACGACGACGGAGACCGCGGGGTTACGGAGATGATCACGTAACCCCTGGAGGTACTGGCGCTCGGTCTCCTTGCTGCCGCACACGACCAGCAGCGTCCGCGAGGACCGCCGGACCGGACCGCGCCGCCGGCCCGACCCCTCACGCGGAAACGCCTTCGCCATGAGTCCCCCAGTGTTTCTTGAGCATGTCCTCGAAGGCCGTCTCCGGCAGGAGCGGTACGGCGCCGTAGCTGCCCGCCAGATAGCGGCGCTCGAAGTTCTCGCCCTTGCGCGGCTTGAAGTCGCTGAGCGGATAGAGCTCCGAGGCACCCGTCGCGGCGCTCCTCTCGACAAACCAGACCTGGTCACGGCGGAGCACCTGATCGCCGAGCATCGTGCCGAGGAGCGACGCGTCGTGCGTGGTGAAGATGAGCTGGGCGCCGAGCGGGTTCAGCTCCGGGTTCTGGAAGAGCGTGAGGAGCTTGGCGGTGAGCAGGGGATGGAGGCTGACATCGATCTCGTCGACCCACAGGGGGCGTCCGATGAAGAGGCACGCGAGCGCCGTGGTCACCAGGGTGAGCCAGGTCTTGGTGCCCGCCGACTCGACCTCCACCGGCAGCACGAAATCCTCGCCCCCTACCCGGTGGACGAATTCGAGCGACTCCGCCCTGGTGGCCTCGAAGCCTTCCGGCGGCTCCCCGTGCTGCTCGGCCGGCACCCTCCGGATCGAAACAGAATCCTCACGGGCTGTCGCGCCGGTCCGCACATCGTGCACGCCCAGGTCGGCTGCCGCCAGAACATCTGCCCTGAGCGGCAGCCCCTCATCTTCTAGTTCCTTGTACAGAGCGACCGTCGCCGTGCCGATCTGGGTCGCCACCTGCCGATTGGCATCCCCCATGACCATCCCGTCCAATGCCTGCCACACGTCCCCGAGCTGCGGGTGCGCGGACTGGGCACCGGCCGAGAGGTAGAGGCTGTTCGGCCGCATCGTCCGCTCGACGGCCATCCGCTCGCCGGTGAGCGAGGCCCCGTACGTCATGGACATACCGGCCCGTTCGAAGAGGACGCGCTTACGGGCCTTGGGGTAGGCGTACAGCCACTCCTCGACCACCTCCGCGTCCGTGACGCTGAAGCCGTACACGTACCGCACCCCCTTCGCCAGGAAGTCCGCGGCGTACGACGACGGCTCGGCCCTGCTCCCGCGGTCGAGCAGGAAGGGGCGGCGCGGTACCAGGGCGTTCGGCAGCCAGCGGGCCTGCGACTCCTTCACCGCTGACGTGAAGAAGTCGAACGCGTCCACCACGGTGGACTTGCCCGAGGCATTGGCCCCGAAAATCGCCGCCACCGGAACCGCCGGCCGATCGCCCTCGTACACCGGGGCGAAGTTCAGCTCCTGCGGCTCGCGCAGGGAGCCGTGGTTGGCGACACGGAAGCTGAGCAACATGAAGAGTGCCACCCCCTTGAAGCGCCTTGTGAACAAGTGAATCGCGATATGTGGATGCACTGGCATGTTAGTGCGTGCCCACGAACGTGGACAGGCCCGCCACCCGAGCGGGTGACGGGCCTGCCGAGCCCCTGATCCCCAGAGCCCTACAGCGTCTTCGCCAAGGACGGCGGCTCCGCCGCGCCCCGGCCCACCATCAGGCTGTCGCCGACGCGGTCGACCCGGACCGTGTCGCCGTCCGTGATGTCGCCCGCCAGGATCTCCTTCGCGAGCTGGTCGCCGATCGCCGTCTGGACCAGGCGGCGCAGCGGGCGGGCGCCGTAGGCCGGGTCGTTGCCCTCTTCCGCCAGCCAGGTGAGGGCCTCCGGGGTGACCACCAGGGTGAGGCGGCGTTCCGCGAGGCGTTTGGCGAGGCGGTCGATCTGGAGGCCCGCGATGTGGGCGAGTTCGTCCTGGGAGAGGGCGGAGAAGACCACCAGGTCGTCCAGGCGGTTGAGGAATTCCGGCTTGAAGGAGGCCCGTACGGTCTGGAGGACCTGTTCCTTCTTGCGTTCCGGGGTGATCGTCGGGTCGACCAGGTACTGGCTGCCCAGGTTCGACGTCAGGATCAGGATGGTGTTGCGGAAGTCGACCGTCCGCCCCTGGCCGTCGGTGAGGCGGCCGTCGTCCAGGACCTGGAGCAGGACGTCGAAGACCTCGGGGTGGGCCTTCTCGACCTCGTCCAGGAGGACCACGGAGTACGGGCGCCGCCGTACCGCCTCGGTGAGCTGGCCGCCCTCCTCGTAGCCGACGTAGCCGGGGGGCGCGCCGACCAGGCGGGCCACGGAGTGCTTCTCGCCGTACTCGCTCATGTCGATGCGGACCATGGCCCGCTCGTCGTCGAAGAGGAAGTCCGCGAGGGCCTTGGCCAGTTCGGTCTTGCCCACGCCCGTCGGGCCGAGGAAGAGGAACGAGCCGGTGGGCCGGTCCGGGTCCGCGATGCCGGCGCGGGTGCGGCGTACGGCGTCGGAGACGGCCTGGACCGCCTCGCTCTGGCCGATCAGCCGCCTGCCCAGCTCCTGCTCCATGCGCAGCAGCTTCTGCGTCTCGCCCTCCAGCAGCCGGCCCGCGGGGATGCCGGTCCAGGAGCCGACGACGTCGGCGATGTCGTCCGGGCCGACCTCCTCCTTGACCATGGTGTCCTTGGCGGCCTCCTGCTCGGCCTCCGCGGCGGCCTCCAGCTCGCGCTCCAGGTTGGGGATCTCGCCGTACAGCATCTTGGAGGCGGTGTCGAAGTCGCCGTCGCGCTGCGCGCGTTCGGCCTGGCCGCGCAGGTCGTCGAGGCGTTCCTTCAGCTCGCCGACCCGGTTCAGGCCTTCCTTCTCCTTCTCCCAGCGGGCGGTGAGGCCGCGCAGCTCCTCCTCGCGGTCGGCGAGGTCGCGGCGCAGCTTCTCCAGGCGCTGCTTGGAGGCGGGGTCGGACTCGTTCTTGAGGGCCAGCTCCTCCATGCGGAGGCGGTCCACGGAGCGCTGGAGCTCGTCGATCTCGACCGGTGAGGAGTCGATCTCCATACGGAGCCGGGACGCGGCCTCGTCGACGAGGTCGATGGCCTTGTCGGGGAGGAAGCGCGAGGTGATGTAGCGGTCGGAGAGGGTCGCGGCGGCCACCAGGGCCGCGTCCGCGATCTGCACCTTGTGGTGGGCCTCGTAACGGCCCTTGAGGCCACGCAGGATCGCGATGGTGTCCTCGACGGTCGGCTCGGCGACCAGAACCTGCTGGAAGCGGCGTTCCAGGGCGGCGTCCTTCTCGATCCGCTCGCGGTACTCGTCCAGCGTGGTCGCGCCGACCATGCGCAGCTCGCCGCGGGCCAGCATCGGCTTGAGCATGTTGCCCGCGTCCATCGAGGAGTCGCCGCCGGCGCCCGCGCCGACGACGGTGTGCAGCTCGTCGATGAAGGTGATGATCTGTCCGTCGCTCTCCTTGATCTCGGAGAGGACGGTCTTGAGGCGTTCCTCGAACTCGCCGCGGTACTTGGCGCCCGCGACCATCGCGCCGAGGTCCAGCGAGACCAGCCGCTTGTTCTTGAGCGACTCCGGCACATCGCCCTTGACGATGCGCTGCGCGAGCCCTTCGACGACGGCCGTCTTGCCGACGCCCGGTTCGCCGATGAGGACCGGGTTGTTCTTCGTACGGCGCGACAGCACCTGCACCACGCGCCGGATCTCCTGGTCCCGGCCGATGACCGGGTCGAGTTTGCCGTCGCGGGCCGCCGCGGTGAAATCGGTGCCGAACTTCTCCAGGGCCTTGTACTGGCCCTCCGGGTCGGGTGTGGTCACCCGGCGCCCTCCCCTTGCCTTTTCGAACGCGTCCAGGAGCCGGTCTGCGGCTGCCCCCTGCTGGGCCAGTATCTCCCCCGCCGGGCCGCCCTTGGCGGCGACGCCGATGAGCAGGTGCTCGGTGGAGAGGTAGTCGTCGCCCAGTTCCTTCGCCCGGCGGCCCGCGTCGGCGATGACGGCGAGCAGGTCGCGGTTGGGCTGCGGGGGCGCGACGGTCGATCCGGTGACGCTGGGCTGGGCGGCGAGCAGCCGCTCGGTGGCCGCCCGTACGGCCGCCTGGTCGGCCTCGACGGCGGCGAGCAGGTCGGTGACGTTCTCGTTGTCCTGGCCCTCCAGCAGCGCGAGCAGCAGATGCGCGGGGGTCAGATCGGGATGCCCCGCCGCCACCGCCCGACTGGTGGCGGAGTTGATCGCATCCCGGCTCTTGTTGGTCAGCTCGGCGTCCACGTGGGCCCTCTCCTCCTTGCACGAGTTCTGCGCGTGTTCTTGCGGGATCCCTTACGTGATCCTCACGTGATTCCGTACGTAACCCCGTACGGGATCCCGCATGTAACCCCGTAGGTGATTCCCTCGCGATCCCTTGCGGGTTCGCGATTCCCTTGCGGGTTCGGGATTCCTTACGGGTACGGGAAAACGCCGCTCCGGTCTCAGCCGTTCCACCGCATCCCTGACAGCAAGAACCTACGCAAAGTTGAGTCTATGCCACTCAAGCCTGAGCCGAGCCCGGAAAATCGGCCCTCACCCTTTTTTTTTCTGGGGGGCCGGCGCTACCACCCGGGGTGGGCCCCCCGCGACCAACCCCGGAAACCCACGTCGGGCCCGGCCGGGGGGCCACCGGGTGCCGGGCCTTGAGGGGGTACAGAGGGGCCGCCGGGGGCCACAGGGAGGGCCGGCCGGGGGCCCGGAGCGTCCGGGCAGCACAACGGCGCCATCGTGTTTCAGGTCCACGATGGCGCCGTTGTGTGGGGGAAGCGCCTGAACGATTTGAAACGACGGGGGAATCGTTCAGGCACTGCGGGGGGTGGCGAGGGTGGTCTGTTGTGTTGCTCCGACCAGCTGATGGTCACGCTGGTCGAGGTTGACGAAGATCATGTCGTAGCGGATGGCGCAGCGGACCGGGCGTGGAGCCCCGCGCGGCCGGCGGAGGCAGCGGTAGGCACGTACGTCCTCGTCCTGCTCACGCACGACGACGATCGGCTCTCCGTAGAGAGTGACCATCAACGAGTCTCCTCGGTGGGGAATGGCCGTGACCAGATCGATGAAGTGCCACCCCGATCGGTACGCCGTGGCCATCTCGCGCCGGAAGACCCGATCGTCCGGCGGGACGGTCATGCCGTGATGCCGGCCGGGGTACTGCCCCACTCGATGTCGCCGGCGTCACCCGAAGCGGACTTCGGCGCCACCGTCCACGAAATCTCCTCCGTGGTCATCTCCCCGGCGCCCGCGGCCCGGACGACGGTTCCGGCCGGAGCGCTGGTCCAGGAGATCTCCCCCGCCGCGGTGGTCTGGCCGGCCGAACCGGCCGGAGCGCTGGTCCAGGAGATCTCCCCGGCAACACCCAGCGCACCGTAGGCCAGAGCCGCAGAGAAAGCAGTGGCAACCACCGCGCGAAGCATTCTCTTATACATAGTCGGCTTCGTCCTCACTTGATGGATTCCTCTCCCCCGCCATCTAGACGATGTCTCATTCGGACACGTCAACACCACCGGGACGAGGCATCATGTTCCTGCATGTTCAGGACCCTGAGGGGTGGAGATTTGACCGAAACCATCACAAAGCCGACACATCCCCATGCCGTCACTGATCTATGTGAAGACGGCAGGCAGCTTTACGCCAGCGCACTACGCTCCGGGCGCCTCGCGCGGAGCGAGGTCGCGGCGGCCCCCTGTCTCATGGAGTTCCCGCTCCTCCAACCGGACCCGGACGATCCGGACTGGCTGCGACCGGTTCCGCCGTCGGCCGCGCTCTCCCAACGTCTCAACCCCATCGAGCGGGAGATCCAGGAGCGCCGGCACTTCGCGGTCGCGCTCACCGACGCTTTCGAGCCGTTCATGGCCATCGCCTCGCAGGGGCCGCCGAGCGCCCACGCGATCACGGTCCTGGAGGGCAAGGGCCGCATCAACGCGGCGATCGACCTCGCCACGGCCGCGTGCAGGACCGAGGTCCTCACCGTCCAGCCAGGGGGCGTCCGCAGCGCCGACGCGCTCGAACAGGGTCTGGAGCGCGGCCGGCTCGTGGTGGACCGCGGCGTCAGCATCCGCACCCTGTACCAGCACACCGTCCGGCACGGCCAGGGCACGCTCGCCTACGCCGAACGGCTCGCCGAGGGGAACGTCGAGATCCGGACGCTGGAGGAGCTGGTCGAGCGGCTGATCATCTTCGACCGCACCGTCGCGTACATCCCGGCGCGCTCCGACCACGCGGTCGCCCTGGAACTGCGCCACCCGGCGCTCGTCGACTACCTGGCCCAGGTCTTCGAACAGCTCTGGAGACGCGCCGTCCCCCTCACCGAACAGGTCCCGTACGAACCGACGCCCGACGGTGTCTCCGGCGTCCAGCGGTCGATCGCGAAACTGCTCATCGAGGGGTATGTGGACGAGGCCATAGCCCGGCGCCTGGGGATGAACGTACGGACCTGCCGCGCGCACATCGCCAAACTCGCCACCACGCTCGGCAGCGGCAGCAGAGCGCAGCTCGGCTATCTGATCGCGCACTCGGGAATCGTGGACGAGGAGCGCTGACCCGGCATTTCGAAACACCTCTTACCTCGCTCCGTACCGCCCACATCGAAAACCACCGCGAACACGGAGACCGTGAACACAGAGAGGGAACGCGCCATCTGAATCAGCCCGAATCGGCTCGAATTCCCTGAACCGGACGCCGAAATAACGCTCCAGCACGGCGAGAACTCGGCGATGACCTCGGTCACTCTCTGTAGAGTGCCGACTCAGGCCTGCCCGGATCAAGCGAAATTTGACTGCACAGATGCGCACTGCGGAACCGTGCAGCACTGCGGAACCACGCAGGAGGGACATATGACACAACCGGACGCGGTGACCCACAGAGAACCGTCGCCCGCTGTGTCGGCGGGGGCGCACACCCTGCTGCGCCGGCTCGTCCGGGGCGAGCAGGTCGAGCGGGCCGAGCCGGGCTGCACCGAGCTGATCGGCCTCGGGCTGGCCGTGCACGACCCGCACTCCGACCGGTGGGGCGTCGCCGACCTGCACCACGCCGAGCAGACGGCCATGGCCGAGGAGCGCGCCGGCATCGCCCGCCACCTCCAGCGCATGCACCAGCTCGACGAGCTGTACCGCGACATGCGCACGCACGAATCGCCCACCGGTAACGGAATCGAGTTTCTCGACCGGGTCGAACACGTCAATGCCGCCATCATGCAGGCAGCGGATTACGCGCAATCCCACATGTATACGGCACATCCGGTGAACCGAAGGCCGGAAGGGCTCGCCGCGGTCGTCCCCCGCGAGATCAAGCTCCTCCAGCGCGGCATCACCCGCCGCACGATCTATTCGGAAGCGGCCCGCACCCGTGCGGCGGAACAGGAGTGGGCCACCACCATGTCCGCGCACGGCGCGGAGATACGTACCCTCGCCTCCGATTTCGAGCGAATGATCCTCGTGGACAGAAGATTCGCCATCATTTCCGACCACCGGGACGAGCCGAACAGAATGACCGCGTTCAAAGTGACGCACCCCGGCATGGTGGCTTTCCTCCACCACCTCTTCGAGCAGCAATGGGAGCGTGCCGAGCCCTGGATGGGCGGCCGTTTCCGGTCGCGGGAGGGCATCGTCACGACGGGGCGCTCCCGGCGCATCCTCAACAAGCTCCGTGAGGGCCGCACCCTCAAGCAGATCGCCAGCGAGCTGGACGTCAGCCTGCGCACCGTCAACACCGACCTGAACAAGCTGTACGAGGTCGTCGGTGTGGACACGCTGTTCTCGCTCGGGGTGTGGTGGGGGTCCGAGGCCGCCGCCGAGGAACGCAAGCTGGGCTGACCGCGCCCAGGACGGCCGGACGCCCCGCACACGGGAACGCCCGGCGGGGAGATCCCCGCCGGGCGTCCTGCGACGGTGGAAGTGGTCGGCGACGGTGAACGGGTTCGGCGACCGTGAACGAGGTCGGTCCGTGGGTCGGCGACCGTGAACGAGGTCAGTCCGTCGGGCGCGTGGGCTTCGGGCGCCAGACCACCAGCGCGCTCGTCTGCTGCACGTCCTGGTACGGCACCAGGTCCCGGCGGTACGAGGCGTGCACCTGCGCCTCGCGCTGCCGCATCGCCGCCGCCGCGCCGTCCACCGCGGACGACAGCTCGGCGACCCTGGCCTGGAGCGCGGCGACCTGGTTCTCCAGTTCGATGATGCGCTTGATCCCGGCCAGGTTGATGCCCTCGTCCTGCGAGAGCTGCTGCACCTGCCGGA
The DNA here is from genome assembly GCF_042756365.1 of Streptomyces sp. NPDC059092. NCBI lineage: Bacteria > Bacillati > Actinomycetota > Actinomycetes > Kitasatosporales > Streptomycetaceae > Streptomyces > Streptomyces sp. NPDC059092. Next base: position 70,763 of record NZ_JBHZEJ010000012.1, on the reverse strand, counting down.
GCAGTTCGATGTCACGGGCCGAGTAGCGGCGCCCGCGGCCCGCCGTACGGTCCGGGGAGACCAGACCGAGACGGTCGTACTGCCTGAGCGTCTGCGGGTGCAGCCCGGAGAGCTGGGCCGCCACCGAGATGACGTACACCGGCGTCTCCTCGGTCAGCGTGTACGCCGCCCTGCCGAACGATGAGGACGGCCGCCGCCGCCCGTCCCTGTCCATCGGGTCAAGCTCCCTTCGCCGCCTGGAACAGCTCCGCCCGCGGGTTCTCGTCCACGGTCGCCTTCCGGTACGCCTCCAGCGCGTCGCGCGCCTGGCCGCCGAGGTCCTTGGGCACGACCACCTCGACGGTGACCAGCAGGTCGCCGCGGGTGCCGTCCTTGCGGACGGCGCCCTTGCCACGGGCCCGCATCGTACGGCCGTTGGGGGTGCCCGGGGGCAGTTTCAGCGTGACCGGCGGGCCACCCAGCGTGGGCACCCGCACCTCGCCGCCGAGCGCCGCCTCCGTGAAGGTGACGGGCACGGTGATGGTGAGGTTGTCGTCCCTGCGGCCGAAGACCGGGTGCGCGTCGACATGGACGACGACGTACAGGTCGCCGCTCGGGCCGCCGCGCTCGCCGGGAGCGCCCTTGCCGCGCAGCCTGATCCGCTGGCCGTCGCTGACGCCCGTCGGGATCCGGACCTGCATGGTCCGCGAGGACCTGGCACGCCCGCTGCCCTTGCACACGTCGCACGGGTCCTGGGCGATCAGCCCGCGCCCCTTGCAGTCCACGCACGGGTCGGTCAGCGAGAACCCGCCGCCCGAGCCGCGCGACACCTGCCCGGTGCCCACACAGGTCGGGCAGACCCGTGGTGAGCCGTTCTTGTCGCCGGTGCCCGAACACGCCTTGCAGGGCGCCTGGCTGGACATCCGCAGCGGGACCGTGGCCCCGTCGACGGCCTCCGTGAAGCTGAGCGTCACTTCGGTGTCGATGTCCTGGCCGCGGCGCGGCTGCGTACGGGTGCCGGGGCCGCCGCGGTTGAACAGCCCGCCGAAGACGTCCCCGAGCCCGCCGCCGAAGCCGCCGGCCCCGCCGGCCCCGGCGGGGCCGCCCTGCGTGCCGCCCTGGCCGCCGCCGAAGAGGTCACCGAGGTCGAAGTTGAACGAGCCGTTGCCGCCCGCGCCGGGCCCCGGGCGGAATCCGCCGTTGCCGAAGAGCGAGCGCGCCTCGTCGTACTCCTTGCGCCGCTTGGGGTCACCGAGGACGTCGTTCGCCTCGGAGATCTCCTTGAAGCGCTCCTCCGCCTTGGCGTCGCCCTTGTTGGCGTCCGGGTGGAACTCGCGGGCGAGCTTCCGGTACGCCTTCTTGATCTCGGCCTCGGTGGCGTCCTTGGGAACGCCGAGAACCTTGTAGTAGTCCTTCTCCACGAAGTCCTTCGTGCTCATCCTCGACGTCCCTCCTCTCCGCCCGCACCGGCACCGCCGGTCACCGCGTCACCTGTGTCCGGCGCCCGGCCGGCGCTTCGCGCGCCGGCCGTGGCCGGTGTGTTCTTCCCGTCAGCCCTCGTCGGGGCCACCGTTCTCCCTGTCATCGGCCGAATCCGCCTGCTCCTCCGCGGACTTGGTCTTGCCGCCCGGCTGTGGCTCGGCCACCGCGACCCGGGCGGGCCTGATGGTCCGCTCGCCGAACCGATACCCGGGCTGGAGGATCGCGACGCACGTCGTCTCCGTGACGTCCGGCGCATACGAGTGCATCAGGGCCTCGTGGATCATCGGGTCGAAGGGCTCGCCCTCCGTACCGAACTGCTGGAGACCCAGCTTGACCGTGACCGCTTCCAGCGACTCGGCGACGGACTTGAAGCCGCCGACCAGTTCGTCGTGGTCACGCGCCCGGCCGATGTCGTCGAGCACGGGCAGCAGTTCGGTCAGCAGGTTCGCGACCGCGATCTCCTTGACGGAGACACGGTCCCGCTCCACGCGCCTGCGGTAGTTCTGGTATTCGGCCTGGAGCCGCTGGAGGTCCCCCGTGCGCTCGCCGAGCGCCGTACGGACCTGGTCGAGCTGGGCCAGCAGAGCCGCGTCCTGGATGTCCCCGGCGGGGGCCGCCGGCCCGGACTCCTGGGCGGAGTCCGGCTCGGCGGCCTTCGGCGTGGCGTCGTCGGCGCCGGAGGGGACATCGGGCTTCTCCTCGAAGCCCGGGGTCTCCTCGGTCACGCCGCACCGTCCTTCCTGGGCTTCTCGTCGTCGACGATCTCGGCGTCCACGACGTCGTCCTCGGGCTTGGCCTGGCCTTCGCCGGCCGCACCCTCGGGACCGGCCGCACCGGACGCCTGGGCGTCCGCGTACATCGCCTGTCCGAGCTTCTGCGAGACGGCCGCGACCTTCTCCGTGGCGGTACGGATCTCGGCGGTGTCCTCGCCCTTGAGCTTCTCCTTGAGATCGGCGATCGAGGCCTCGACCTCGGTCTTGATCTCGCCGGGAACCTTCTCCTCGTTGTCCTTGAGGAACTTCTCCGTCTGGTAGACGAGCTGCTCGGCCTGGTTGCGGGTCTCCGCGGCCTCGCGGCGGCGGTGGTCCTCGTCCGCGTACTGCTCGGCCTCTTCGCGCATCCGGTTGACCTCGTCCTTCGGCAGCGAGGAGCCACCGGTGACGGTCATCTTCTGCTCCTTGCCGGTGCCGAGGTCCTTCGCGGCCACGTGCATGATGCCGTTGGCGTCGATGTCGAAGGCGACCTCGATCTGCGGCACGCCACGCGGCGCGGGCGGCAGACCGGTCAGCTCGAACATACCGAGCTTCTTGTTGTACGCGGCGATCTCGCGCTCGCCCTGGTAGACCTGGATCTGCACGGACGGCTGGTTGTCCTCGGCCGTCGTGAAGATCTCCGAGCGCTTCGTCGGAATCGTCGTGTTCCGCTCGATGAGCTTGGTCATGATGCCGCCCTTGGTCTCGATACCCAGGGACAGCGGGGTGACGTCGAGGAGCAGGACGTCCTTGACCTCACCCTTCAGGACACCGGCCTGGAGCACGGCGCCGATGGCGACGACCTCGTCCGGGTTGACGCCCTTGTTGGCCTCGCGGCCACCGGTCAGCTCCTTGACCAGCTCGGCCACGGCGGGCATACGCGTCGAACCACCGACGAGCACCACGTGGTCGATCTCGGAGAGCTGGATGCCAGCGTCCTTGATGACGTTGTGGAACGGGGTCTTGCACCGGTCCAGCAGGTCGGCCGTGAGCTGCTGGAACTGGGAGCGGGTGACCTTCTCGTCCAGGTGCAGCGGGCCCTCGGCGGACGCCGTGATGTACGGGAGGTTGATCGTGGTCTCGGTGGAGGACGACAGCTCGATCTTCGCCTTCTCCGCGGCCTCGCGGAGACGCTGGAGAGCCATCTTGTCCTTGGCCAGGTCAACGCCGTGACCGTTGGCGAACTGCTTCACCAGGAAGTCGACGAGGCGCTGGTCCCAGTCGTCACCACCGAGGTGGTTGTCACCGTTGGTGGCCTTCACCTCGACGACGCCGTCACCGATCTCCAGCAGCGAGACGTCGAACGTGCCGCCACCGAGGTCGAAGACCAGGATGGTCTGGTCGTCCTTGTCGAGCCCGTAGGCCAGCGCGGCGGCCGTCGGCTCGTTGACGATACGCAGGACGTTCAGGCCCGCGATCTCACCGGCCTCCTTGGTGGCCTGGCGCTCCGAGTCGTTGAAGTACGCCGGGACGGTGATCACCGCGTCGGTGACCTTCTCGCCCAGGTACGCCTCGGCGTCCCGCTTCAGCTTCTGCAGCACGAAGGCCGACATCTGCTGCGGGTTGAAGTCCTTGCCGTCCAGGTTGATCTTCCAGTCGGTGCCCATGTGGCGCTTGACCGACCGGATGGTCCTGTCGACGTTCGTGACCGCCTGGCGCTTCGCGACCTCGCCGACGAGCACCTCGCCGTTCTTGGCGAAGGCGACGACGGACGGCGTGGTCCTGGCGCCCTCTGCGTTGGTGATGACGGTGGGCTCGCCGCCTTCGAGAACGCTGACGACGGAGTTAGTCGTGCCCAGGTCGATGCCGACCGCACGTGCCATTTCGATTCCTCCAGGTGACTTGAGTGGAACAGGCTCAAGGATGCATGACAGATTCCGTGGAGTCAAAGGACCTGAGCCGAGGGGACTCAATTATTGTGCGCCCGCCTCTCCGGGGACCTCTGACCGGCGGCTCCCTCGGGGCGCCTACCGGACCCGCACCGCCCCAGCATGCGATCGTTCCCCGACAAAAGCCATAAATCGCTCAGAGGACGGTCAGATGCGGCCATGAAGCGACATGCCCCGTGGACCTTCCCGCGCCTGGAACGGCTCCGGCGGGAACACCTCGAACCCAAGCGGCTGCTGGACCTGTCCCTCGGCTCGGCCCTGCTGCTCCTGGCCTCGCCCGTCCTCGCCGCCGCCGCGCTCACCGTCGCGCTCACCCGCCCGGCCGGCGGCGTTCTCGTACGCGACTACCGCACTGGACTCAACGGACACCCCTTCCTCCTGAGTTCCCTGCGCACCCGCCGCTTCCGCCTCGACCTGCTCTCCCGGCTGCCCCATGTCGTACGCGGCCACCTCTCACTGGTCGGGCCCGCGCCCCTGAAGCTCGGCTCCCCCGCCGCGGCGGCACCCTGGCGGCAGCTCGTACGGCCCGGCCTGACCGGGCTCGCACAGGTACGGCGCCGCTCCGCGCTGCCGTGGGACGAGACGCCCCTGCTCGACCAGCACTACGTGGAGCACCGCTGGATCGGCCTCGACCTGGCGATCCTCGCCCGTACGCCCGGCGCACTGGTCCCCGCGGTCAGGGTCGCCTCAGCGACACAGATCACCGGCCCCACGGCTACATTGCGACGGAATAAGTGGGTACCCTCAGCACGAGCTGATTAAGTTACCGCTTAGTACGATCAGTATGAGTGCTGAGTCACCCACCCTCGCAGGCCCGAGGAGCCCCGCATGCAACTCGCCGCGATCATCGTGTCGCTGGTCCTGACCGTGGTCGGTGTCGCGCTCATCGGCCGCGCCGTCGCGCAGATCTACCGGTTCGTCCGACTCGGCCGGCCGGTGCCCGAGGGGAGCCGCACCGACGACCCGAAGCAGCGCAGCCTCACCCTGGCCAAGGAGTTCGTCGGCCACACCCGGATGAACCGGTGGGGGGTCGTCGGCGTCGCCCACTGGTTCGTCGCGGTCGGCTTCCTCACCCTCGGGCTGACGATCATCACCGCGTACTGCCAGCTCTTCCAGGCGGACTTCGTCCTCCCGGTGCTGGGCGGCTGGCTGCCGTACGAGATGTACACCGAGTTCATCGCCCTGGCGACGACGGTCGGCATCCTCGTCCTGATGGGTGTCCGGCTGGCGAGCCTGCCCTCGCGCGCGGGCCGCAAGTCGCGCTTCACCGGCTCCAAGCTGGGCCAGGCGTACTTCGTCGAGTACGTGATCCTGGTGATCGGCCTCGCGATCCTCACGCTGCGCGGCCTGGAGGGCGCGATCCACGGCGTCGGCCACTACGAGGCGGCGTACTTCGTCTCGTACCCCCTGGTCGCCGCGTTCGGCGGACTGAGCCTCGCCACCCTGCAGAACCTGGTCTACCTCGCCGCCATGATCAAGCTCGGTACGACCATGGCCTGGGCGATCACCGTCGGCCTCAACACCAACATGGGCGTCGCCTGGCACCGCTTCCTCGCCTTCCCCAACATCTGGTTCAAGCGCGAGGCGGACGGCTCCACGGCCCTCGGCGCGCTGCCGCCGATGACCAGCGGCGGCGAGGCGATCGACTGGGAGGACCCGGCCGAGGACGCGGTGTTCGGGGTCAGCCAGGTCGAGCAGTTCAGCTGGAAGGGCATCCTCGACTTCTCCACGTGTACGGAGTGCGGGCGCTGCCAGTCGCAGTGCCCCGCCTGGAACACCGGCAAGCCGCTCTCCCCGAAGCTGCTGATCATGTCGCTGCGCGACCACGCGCACGCCAAGGCGCCGTATCTGCTGGCCGGCGGCGGCAAGACCGTGGAGGGCGAGGAGAAGGCGTCCGAGGAGCAGCTCGCCGGGGTGCCCGCGGCGGCCCTCGCGGAGGCCGAGCGCCCGCTGATCGGGACGCTGGAGGAGAACGGCGTCATCGACCCGGACGTGCTGTGGTCGTGCACCACCTGCGGTGCGTGCGTGGAGCAGTGCCCGGTCGACATCGAGCACATCGACCACATCGTCGACATGCGCCGCTACCAGGTGATGATCGAGAGCGCCTTCCCGAGCGAGGCCGGGACGATGCTCAAGAACCTGGAGAAGAAGGGCAACCCCTGGGGGCTGGCCAAGAAGCAGCGCCTGGAGTGGACGAAGGAGGTCGACTTCGCGGTACCGGTCGTCGGTAAGGACGTCGAGGACCTGTCCGAGGTCGACTACCTCTACTGGGTGGGATGCGCCGGCGCCCTGGAGGACCGCGCAAAGAAGACCACGAAGGCCTTCGCGGAGCTGCTGCACATCGCGGGCGTCAAGTTCGCCATCATGGGCGGCGACGAGAAGTGCACGGGCGACTCGGCCCGCCGTCTCGGCAACGAGCCGCTGTTCCAGCAGCTCGGCCAGGAGAACGTGGCGATGCTGAACATGGCGTACGGCGAGGACGACGACGACGCGTCGACGAAGAAGCCGAAGACGTCGAAGAAGATCGTCGCGACCTGCCCGCACTGCTTCAACACGATCGCCAACGAGTACCCGCAGCTCGGCGGCGAGTACGAGGTCATCCACCACACGCAGTTGCTCCAGCACCTCGTGGACGAGGGCAGGCTGGTGCCGGTGACACCGGTCGAGGGACTGATCACGTACCACGACCCCTGCTACCTGGGCCGGCACAACAAGGTCTACACGCCGCCGCGCGAGATCATGTCCGCCGTCCCCGGCCTGCGCCAGCAGGAGATGCACCGCCACAAGGAACGCGGCTTCTGCTGCGGCGCGGGCGGCGCGCGGATGTGGATGGAGGAGCGCATCGGCAAGCGCGTCAACAACGAGCGGGTGGACGAGGCCCTTTCGCTCAACCCGGACATCATCTCGACGGCCTGCCCGTTCTGCCTGGTGATGCTGACGGACTCCGTCAACGGCAAGAAGGCGGCGTCCGACAGCGGCTCCGCCGCGGGCGGCCAGGCCAAGGAATCGCTCCAGGTCGTGGACGTGGCGCAGTTGCTGCTCGACTCGGTACGGACACCGGCGGACCCGGAGCCGGCGGAGGAGCGGGAGAACACGCCGGACCCGGAGCCCGAACCGGCGAAGTAGGGCCGTCCCCCGCCCTGTGCGGGGCGAGCACAACCATCCGGGGACGGGACGGGTCCAACTGGCCATGCTGACACCTCCGGTGGCCGGTGGGCCCGTCCGTGCTCCTCTGGTCCGTCTTGCGGGTCTCGTCTGCCTCATAGGGCTGGCGGCGGCGTGCGGCGGGCCGGGATCGCCGCCGGACGGCGGGCCGTCCGGTCCGACGGCGTCCGGCGCGACCGGCGCGTCGAGCACGCCACCGCCGCCGTCTCCGTCATCACCGTTGTCCCCGCCGTCCCCGCCGTCCCAGCCCGCGACGTACTCCGACTTCGACGGCGACGGCACGGGCGACCTCGTCCTGACCGACTCCGGCGCGACGGTCGACGGTCTCTACGCCGCCGGATACGCGGCCGTGGTGCCCGGCTCGCCGGACGGCCCGGCCCCGGCCCGCCACCGGCTGATCACCCAGAACAGCCTGAACCTCGGGAAGGCCGGCCAGGGAGGCTCGTTCGGCGGGTCAGTGGTATCGGCCGACCTCGACGGGGACGGGACGGCCGACCTGATCACCGGGGCGGGCACGAACACCGTCTTCGTCGTCTGGGGCGGCGACAAGGGCCTCGCGGGCGGGGCACGGCTCACCGGCAGCGCTCCGGTGACCGGCGACTTCGACGGGGACGGACACGCCGACCTGGTCACCGCGGGGCAGTCACCTTCGACGGCGACGCTGTCGTACGGCCCGTTCAGCCGGGCGGGTGTGCCCGCGGCCACGGTGCCGCTGGACCTCACGCCGAAAGACCCTGATCCGGAGCCCACGAGCGGCTCCGGATCAAGCGGCTCCGGATCAGGGGGGTACTACACGGCCCGCCTCGCCGCCGCGGGGGATGTGAACGGCGACGGCCGGGACGACCTCGTCGTGACCTGGACCCATGTCTACGTGGACGAGATGCCCGTCCCGCGCGCCACCGCCGTCCACCGCGGGACCGCCCGGGGCGCCGGGGGCGTATCCGCCGCGTACACGCGCCTCAAGGACACGCGGGGCAGGGACATGTACGGCTCGGACACGCTCACCGCCGACCTCGACAAGGACGGCACCGCGGACGTGATCGTCGGCCGCTCCTGCGAGGTCATCGGCGACGAACAGCTCGTGGACGACGGCAGCCGGCTGACGGTCGTGTACGGCGGCCCGGCGGGCCGGGGCCGCACCCCGAAGCCGACGACGGTCGACGACGCGACACCGGGGCTGCCGGGCGCGCCGAAATCCACCGGCTGCGGCTTCGGGGGCGCGCTCACGGCGGGCGACGTGAACGGCGACGGGTACACCGACGTGGCCTTCACCGCCCCGTCGGAAAGCGGTTCGACCCTGATCCTCGTCCTGCGCGGCGGCCCGAAGGGACTGACCACCACGGGCGCCCAGCACCTCGCGGCCCCCGCCTGGGCGCTCGCGCTGCTGGACACGGACGGGGACGGCGCGGCGGAACTGGCGATCGGCGAGAAGGCGCAGGTACGCGTCCTGCGTGGCGGCCCGAACGGACTGACGGGCACGGGCCCAGGCACCGGCCCCGACGGGTGGCCGCGTCGGATCGGCCCGTCGGATCTGGGCCTGACGCCGACGACGGGCGACCACTTCGGCCAGAGCTTCGGCCACTGAGCCCCCGGCCCGGCCTGGGCACGGCGCTGCGCCACGCGCACAATGAGGCGGTGCGTCGGGGGCCGGTGAGTACGGATGGGGCGGGTGGGATCATGCGGATACGGCGGTCGCGACGGGTACGGCGGATACGTACGACAGCGGCGGCGGCAGCTGCGGGGCCGGCGAAGACCGCGAGGGCGGCGATCAGCCTCTCCGCCTGTACGGTCCTGCTGCTGCCGCTGGCGGCCTGTACCGACGCCTCCCCGCAGTCCTCCTCCACGTCCTCCCCCGGCGGCTCGGCGGAGGCGAAGAACGGCGACACCGCCCCGGGCGCCGGCACCTCGGCAGTCCCGCGCCGCGCGGTGCCGCGCGGCAGGGGCAGCCGCGTCCCGGACGACCTCAACGGCGACGGCTACCCCGACCTCGTACTGAACGACCTGGTCAAGGCGGCGGGCGACACGTACGGGGACGACGCGGGCATCGGCATCGTGTACGGCACGAAGGCCGGGGCCGGGGCCGGGGCCAAGGCCGGGGCCGGTGCCAAGGCAGGTGAAGGCGCCGACGCGCCCCGCCGCTTCGACCCGGCCGTGCGCCAGACGCTGGACCCGCGCGAGCGGGGCGCGCGGGTGGCCGGGGTGCTGCCCGCCGCGTTCGACGCCGAGGCGGCGTGCGACCTCGACGGCGACGGCTTCGGCGACCTGATCATCGCCACGGACCCGCCGTACAACGGCATCGGGGTGCCGCCCGTACCGCTCCAGATCCTCTTCGGCGGCCCGGACGGGCCCACCGGCCGCGCGGTCGTCCTGAAGATCCCGGCGAAGGCCCGCGCGGGCGACGAGTGGCCCGACCATCCGGTCTGCGGGGACTTCGACGGCGACGGCGAGGTCGACCTCGCGGTCACCGCGAGCGGGGGCCAGGTCAGCTTCCTGCGCGGCCCGTTCAGCCGGACCGGTGCCCCGCGCGCCGCCACCGCGCCGGTCCAGGGCGGAGGGGCGGCGCTGGCGGCGCCGGAGCCGAAGACCGATGTGAACGGCGACGGCTACGACGACCTCGTCGCACTGCCCCGCCCCCACGCGCCCGGGGCGCCCGCGCGCGGAACACTGCTGCTGGGCGGCCCGGACGGCCCCGGGCCGCAGGGCGGCGCGTACGCCTTCACGGCGGTACGGAAGCCCCCGGCGCCCCGCCTCCCCGGCGTACCGACCGGAAAGGCGACCACGGAGATCCTGCGCGCGACGGACGGGTACCTGGTGACAAGAACCCACCGGTCGGAGAAAACGGACCTGATAGCGCTCTACGCTCCCGATCCCGATCCCGAGACGTCCGGTTCCGGGGCACCGGCCTACCGCCCCCACCCCCTGCTCACCTTCAGCACAGCGGTCTTCCTGGACTGACGTCCCCTCACCGTTTGCTGGGGAGATCCCCCCAGGGTTCCCCTAAGGGATGTCACAGCTCGGCCGCAAAGGCCCCCCGGTTCCCCTCCCTCCGTCACCGGGCCCGTCAGGAGCGGGTACGTTCGACCGCGTGGCTGGATTCAGGATCGGACGCGGCCGGGACAACCGCACCTCGCAACAGCAACCGCAGCAACCGCCGTACGGACGGCAGGCGCCGCCCCCCGCACACGGGGGCGGTCAGCAGGGCGCGCCGTCGTACGGCCGGCAGCAGTGGCCCCCCTCGGGCGGTGGACAGCAAGGGGGCGGCGCTCCGCACGGGGGCCGACCGGGCGAGCCCGAGTACTTCGGCGACCCCTACGGGCAGCAGCAGGGGTACGGCGGCCCGCCGCAGCAACAGCAGCACGGCGACCCGTACGCGAACAACCCGGGGCACACCCAGGCGTTCAGCATCGACGAGGACCGCTACGGCGACGGCGCCGGTTACCAGGCCGGCGCGGCCCCGGCCCCGGCCGGCCCCCGGCTGCGCTGGAAGGAGCTGCTGAGCGGCATCGTCCTGCGCCCGGCGCAGACGTTCCACCAGATGCGCGACTACCCGATCTGGGGCCCGGCCCTGGTCGTCACGTTCCTCTACGGCCTGCTGGCGCTGTTCGGCTTCGACACGGCCCGTGAGGAAGCGATCAACGCGACGCTGACCACGGCCATCCCGTACGTCCTCACGACGGCGGTCGCCTTCGTCATCGGCGGTCTGATCCTGGGCGCGGTCACCCACTCGCTCGCCCGCCAGCTCGGCGGCGACGGCGCCTGGCAGCCGACCGTGGGCCTCTCCATGCTGATCATGTCGATCACGGACGCCCCGCGCCTGCTCTTCGCGCTCTTCCTGGGCGGTGAGAACTCGCTGGTGCAGATCATCGGCTGGGCGACGTGGATCGCGGCGGGCGCGCTCTTCACCGTGATGGTCAGCAGGTCGCACGACCTGCCGTGGCCGAAGGCGCTGGGCGCGTCGGCGATCCAGCTCATCGGGCTGCTGTCCCTGCTCAAACTGGGCACGCTGTAACGGAAGAAGGGGGCGGTACCACCGCCCCCTCGCCGTCCTCTCACCCGCGGACGACAGGCGGCTCGACGCTCCAGGGAAAGTTGATCCAGTCCTCGGTGCGCTTCCAGACGTACTCGCACTTCACGAGCGACTGCGACTTCTCGTATATGACCGCGCTGCGCACCTCGGCGACATGGCCGACGCAGAATTCGTGGACGAGCTTGAGGGTCTTGCCGGTGTCGGCGACGTCGTCCGCGATCAAGACCTTCTTGCGGGAGAAGTCGACGACGTTGGGGACGGGCGCGAGCATGACAGGCATCGCGAGCGTGGTCCCCACACCCGTGTAGAACTCGACGTTCACCAGGTGAATGTTCTTGCAGTCCAGGGCGTAGGCGAGCCCGCCGGCGACGAAGACACCGCCGCGCGCGATGCTCAGAACGACATCCGGCTCGTAGCCGTCGTCCGCGACACTCTGCGCCAGCTCGCGCACGGCGCGGCCGAACGTCTCGTACGACAGGTTCTCCCTGCGCTCGGTCATGCGCGCGTCACACCTGCGTCCGGTGGAAGTTGACGAAGGACCGCGAGGCGGTCGGCCCGCGCTGCCCCTGATACCGCGACCCGTACCGCTCGGACCCGTAGGGGAACTCGGCCGGCGAGCTGAGCCGGAACAGACAGAGCTGCCCGATCTTCATGCCGGGCCAGAGTTTGATGGGCATCGTCGCCATGTTCGACAGTTCGAGGGTGACGTGCCCGGAGAACCCGGGGTCGATGAACCCGGCGGTCGAGTGCGTCACCAGCCCGAGCCGCCCGAGGCTCGACTTGCCCTCCAGCCGGGAGGCGATGTCGTCGGGCAGCGAGATGACCTCGTACGTCGACGCGAGCACGAACTCGCCCGGGTGCAGGATGAACGGCTCGTCGCCCTCGGGCTCGACCGTACGCGTCAGATCGGCCTGCTCGACGGCGGGGTCGATGTGCGGATAACGGTGGTTCTCGAACACCCTGAAGTACCGGTCGAGGCGTACATCGATGCTGGAGGGCTGCACCATCGTCTCGTCGTACGGTTCGAGGCGTACGCGGCCGGAGTGGAGCTCGGCCCGGATGTCCTGGTCTGAGAGAAGCACGCCCCGAGGATACGCAAGGCGCGCGAGCCCACCCCAATCGGGCAGCCCCGCGCGCCTCACCCGCCGAGGATCAGCGCTGATCCACCCTGTTCACCGTCTCCACCGGCACGGCATGCCGCAGCCGCGCACAACGCGGACACCGGATGAGCCGCCCGGGCCCGATCCGCCCGGCACCGAGCTGCTGCATCGGGAATGTCGCAGTACTGAACACGTGCCCTTCGGCACAACGGACGACGGTGTGTTCCCTCAAGTCCATCAGGTCCTTTCCCCAAAAACGCGGACGAACGCCCACACTAGGGGATGATCAGGACACCACATGAAGCGGCACTCCGCCCCCGACCCTACGCCCCAACTCCCGCCCCCGCCCCCCCTTCAGCAACACCCGCACCCCCGACCACGCGGACGGAACCCGCGGGGCGAGGGGCACCCGGGGCGGGGAATGGGGTAGAGTTGCCGACGACGCGAAGCCGATCACTGGCTCGCCGAGCGGGTGTAGTTTAATGGTAGAACATGAGCTTCCCAAGCTCAGAGCGCGAGTTCGATTCTCGTCACCCGCTCCACGACTAAGGTCCAGGTCATCGACCCGGGCCTTGTTTGTTGTCTGGGCCTGTCTAGCTGCTCCTCCCTGACCGGAGCCGAGAGAGGGCAGGCGTGACGGGGCTGTTGCAGGAGCCCGGCTCGACGAAGACGGTGCCGGTGGTGGTGTCGGTCACCCGGAACCTTCTGCGGCGAACAGGTCAGGCATGGTGAGCAGGCCGTGCAGGAAGGCGCTGAGCGGGTCGGTCGGGCACTGCCCCTGCTTCTCCTCCGGCTCGTTTCCAGGCGGCGATGCGCCTCACCGCCGTGCCCACCTCCGCAGGAGTGAGCTCCCCGTTCAGCACGAGGTAGCCGTATAACTCGTGCTCGCCAACCGGCCAGAGCGCGAAGTCGTCGACGGCGGAGATCTCCAGAACGGATTGCATCACCATCACATGGGGATGATGCCGGACCCACTGCTGCACCGCCACGGGCTTTCAGCTGCCGCACCGGACTCGGAACGGGCTCGCTAGCTGGGCAGTTTCGCGGTGCGCTCCGCGTAGGCGAGGGACCGTACCGACGCCGATGCCTAGCTCTCGTACTGGACTCCCGCCCGTTGTCACCCGCTCCACGATCAAAGTCCAGGTCATCGAGCCGGCCCTGGTCATCCGAGCACTCCCGGATGCGATGTCAGACGCATGGGGCAAGGTAGCCGGGGGCGGGGCTGTCGCGGTTCGCCCGGGTGGACGAGGAACCTGTGGAGAAAGTGACATGCCGAAGATCCCCAAAGGGCGGCGGGTGGGCCAGGCCGCGGTGAACGCGCTGCGCACACTGCTGGAGGAGCACGACCACATCGTGCAGGAGATATCCGGGCAGAACGACTTCGGTGAAGATTTCTACGTCACCTTCACCGACAACGACGATGTCACCAGCGACACGATCAAGGTCCAGGTCAAGGGAGGCGACAGCTGGCGTCGGGGCAACGGCTATGTCGTGCCCGTCGACCGGCATCGCGATACCTGGTCGGAGGGCAACATCCCGGTCTACTGCGTGGTGTACGACCCGGACGCCAAGAAGCTGTACTGGGCCAACGCCACCCAGCAGCTCCGCCGCTCCGGTTCCTTCCATGAGCCGCGCTTCATCGGGATCAGCCCCAATGCGGTGCTGGACGACACCACCCTGGGCTCCTTCGTCGCCCAGGCACGCCGCTACGTCGGGCGCTACCGCGGCCGGCAGGCCGTTCTTACTCACCTTGAGGAGATGTCCGGAGCGGAATTCGACCCTGCCGATCACGTTCTGCACTTCGTCAACGGTGACGACGAAGACCTCATCTTCTGGAAGCGCCCGGGCGACGCAGTGGCGACACTGCTGCTCAGCACCGAGGAATGGGAACCGGCTTGGGTCACTCTGGAGTCGCTGATGCGGTCCGAGCTTCAGCTGCCCGAGCCCCAGGACGGCCTCGGGGCCCCGGACATCGATCTGTTGACCGCCGAAGACCTGGGGCTGGACCGAACCGAACTCATGTGGGTGGCCGCGTGCTTCGCCTCCACCCGGCAGGCCGACGAAGGCCCGGAGGGCGAACTCGTCGAGTGCGAGGGCTGCCCGAGTTGCACCGGGGAGGAGCCCCCGGAACACGGCAGTATCGCAGCGGACGTCATCCATACGTACGTGCTCGAGCGCATGCTCGACCGCATCGATGCCGAGCCCGACCTCGTGCAGCGCTCGATCCGAGCGATGCGGGAGGAAACCGATCTGGAACCGAACATCGTGGCCGAACTCGGCTCCCTCGAAACTGAGCCACGCATCGTCCGACAGGTGCGCAAGCTCAGCCGGGCAACGGTGGAATCGGTGGACGACATCGAACCGGAAGCCTACCGGCTGGCCATCCTGTATCTCATCCAACGCATCTACGTGGGCGGCCCCTCGCTCCCCCTCGACGAACAGGTCCGAATCATCTGGCGCATCCCCGAGCCGACAGGGAGGGAGTGACATCCGGATCGTCGCGTGAGCGTCCGTACCTGACGGCGACGACGCCGTCAGCCGACCGGGCCACAACTTCCCTGTAGCGACGGTAAGAACTTTGCTCTTCGGGAAATCCCTCGGTGACTCCGTCCAGCACATGATCAATGAGTGATCACACAGAGACAATCGCCTCTTCGTCACCGCGCCAACCGCCTCAGGCAGCCCATTGACTGTCGCCGTAGAGCTCCGTGATGTTCAGCTTCCGACAACGCGGAACCTGCGTCCCGGAGAGGCCAGGCCCCGAATCAGACGAGCCGTCAAAAGTTCGCGAACCCGATACTCTCCGAGCACACCCTGGCAGGGCCCGCCACACCGCTACCCTCGTGCCCCATCCGTGCCCAGCAGAGCGGACAACAGCGGTCAGGTACGGCTTCCACAGACCGTGTCCATCCATGCCGACCGACGCAAAAGCGCATCTCAGCATCTCTCCAACAGCCCAAGAACCGCTGATTCCCAAGCTCAGAGCGCGAGTTCGATTCTCGTCACCCGCTCCACGACGAACCCCCAGGTCAACGACCCGGGGGTTGTTTGTTGTCCAGGCCAATTCGAAGACCACGCACCATTCGTGCACCACCTGGCGGTCGATCGGCGCAACGACGCGAGTCTCCGAGACCTGCCGAGTGTCCGTTCGGGCACATTCTTGAATCCCGAGATCGACGTCGCGTGATGTGCGCCACGCCTCTGGTCGTTCCGAAATCACTGAACGTCGCGACGGTTGATCGGCGCACAAGCATCACCGCCGAGCGGACAGAACCGAGCACTCCACGTGGCAATTCACCGGTTCAGGAGCTGACGCCACGTCACGTCAGCCCCAGAACGATCGGTCAATCCAGCGTCAGGCCCGGCGCAGCACTTCCGCACCACTTGCCTCGCCGTCGGCCACGTCATGCTGTTCCGCGCGCACGCGGGCGTCGAATGCTGGGGGTAGATCAGGGCCCGCCTTCTCCGAGGACTGGCCGGTGCGGACCATGGCGTCCAGGAACTCCCCGAGCGCGGCCCTGGACATCGGACCGCTCCCGGTCGCCATCGCCTCGCCCCGATCGATCAGCACGAAGGAGGGCGCGCCGGTGACGCCGTACCGCCGTACGGGGCCGGGGGCACCGTGCGATGTCGGCCCGCACGACGATCAGTCGGCCCTCGTGGACGTCGGCCACCTCCCGCACCAGGACATCCATTTCCTTGCATGCTGCCGCGGCCTTGGGCCACACCCCGTGGAAGTACGCGAGCACCGGCACATCCGCCCTCGCCAGGATGAACTCGAACTCGGCTTCCTCACGGGGCCGTTGGACCCTGTTCGCCATCGGTACTCCTTGACGCTCCACTCGGTGCGAGGCAGTGGGTGCCTCCTGGTGTCTCCCGACCGCGACGGCCGTACCGCCCGTCAGTGCGCCCTGCGCGCTCGGGCGGCCTTGCGGGCCTCCGCCATCGTGCGCGCCTCCGCGGCCTTGCGGGATTCCTTCGGCGGGCGGCCCGCGCGGGTACCCAGCCCCCGGAACGCCGCGTCGCCGGTCTTCGCCCCGTCCTGCACCGGCGGGCGCTTCGCGCCTGTGATGCTGGTCAGCCTCTCCTCACCGGAGCGAACCTGAGCGACCGTGGGCCGGATCCCGGCATCCGACATCATCCGGTTCACGTCCCGGCGCTGGCCGGGCGTGACCAACGTGACCACGCTGCCGGACTCCCCGGCACGCGCGGTGCGCCCGCCGCGGTGGAGGTAGTCCTTGGGGTCGGAGGGCGGATCCACGTTGACGACGAGGTCCAGGTGCTCGACGTCGATGCCACGGGCAGCGACGTTGGTGGCCACCAGCACAGTGATCTCCCCGTCCTTGAACTGGGCCAGCGTGTGCGTGCGCTGCGGCTGCGACTTCCCGCTGTGCAGAGCACCCGCCTGTATGCCGCTGCTCCGCAAGTGGCGGGTGAACTGGTCCACACCGTGCTTGGTGTCCAGGAACATCAGCACCCGCCCGTCCCGAGCCGCGATCTCGGTGGCTGTCACGTACTTGTCGGCGGGATGGACATTCAGTACGTGGTGCTCCATCGTCGCGACCGAGCCCTCCGCCCGATCGACCGCGGCGAACACCGGCTCACTCAGATATTGCCTGACCAGTTGATCGACGTTGCGGTCGAGCGTCGCGGAGAACAGCATCCGCTGCCCGCCGGGGGGCGTCCGGTCCAGGGCCTCCGAGACCTGCGGCAGGAAACCCATGTCGCACATCTGGTCCGCCTCGTCCAGCACCGCGATCCGCACCCGGTCCAGGTGACAGTCCCTCCGGGCGACGAGATCGGCCAGCCGTCCCGGCGTCGCCACCACGACCTCGGCACCCGCCCGGAGCGCCGCCACCTGCCGGCCGATCGCCAGCCCGCCGACCACAGTCACCGAGCGTAGCCCGAGCGCCTCCGCGTAGGGAGCCAGCGCCTCGCTCACCTGCTGCGCGAGTTCCCTTGTCGGCACCAGGACCAGCGCGAGAGGGCGCTTCGGTTCGGCGCGCCGGCCCGCCGTACGTGCGAGGAGCGCAAGCCCGAAGGCGAGGGTCTTTCCCGAGCCGGTCCGCGCGCGGCCGAGGACATCCCGGCCGGCCAGCGCACTCGGCAGGGTGGCCGCCTGGATCGGGAACGGCTCCCGTATCCCGAGCCCCGCCAGCACCCCCATCAGCTCGACCGGCAGTTCCAGCTCCGAGAAGGAGCCGGCCGGTGGGAGGCCAGGCGTCGGTGTCCCCGGCACCGAGAGCTCGCCCCGCGGGGCGCTCCCCCGGTCGGACCTGCTGGGTCCGGAGCGACCGGAGGCCGATTGCTTCGCCTTCATTGGGGGTTCCTCGTTTCGGCGCCCTGAACGGACCTGGGCCCGTACCTTGTCCGGCACGGGCCCAGGCTCTCTGCAAGCGTGACCCGACCTTACCAGCGCGGGCCTCGCGCCGGCCGTCCCGCGGCCCGGCCGGGTACCCGCCCACGGGGATCGTCACGCGCTGAAGGCCGGTAGACCCCTCGACATCCGGGATGCTCTTGCCGAGCGGTACAAGGGTTCCTGCCGTAGGTGGCCGGGCGCTGGACGCTGGACGCGATTGCCCCGCAGACGGAGACCATGGCGGGCACGGTCGAAGTGCGGGCGATCGGGGAGTTCGGGATCGCTGTCTCGCGCTTGCACTGATACGTGACCAGCATGTCCGTGCACGGCGCATACCCGGCGGAAGGCCAGAAGGCCGATTTACGAGTGAGAGCGTGATGGCCCCCTGCTGACGTCCCTCGACGTCGCCGCGCCCGTCCCCCACCGATAAATCCGTAGATCACTTCACATCATTCCGGGAGAACCTATGACCGTGAGCAAGAACATCAACAACCCTGTGGGCCTGAGCGGCGGCCGGCGCGAGAGGCTGTCCCGCGCCGAACGGCAGAATAATGGTCCGCACCGCAACCTCGACCGCAAGGGCGCCGCCGACCGGAAGGCGGAGCTGGTGCGCAAGATCCGCGAGAGGCAGGCGCAGCCGAGGGCGTCGGGCAGACGGGCAGACGGGCAGACGGGCGACGACACCGCACAGAGCTGACGCACCACTGTCGCAGGGCGGCACCGCACGGGGCACGGCCAGGGCCTCGACGCACGGCCCGGGCCCCGCTGCCGTACCGGGGTCTGCGGCCGTACCGAACGCGGCCGCTCCCGCTCAGCTTTCGGCCGACCACCAGTGTCTCAGCCGACCACCCGGGGATGAACGTGCCACTACGTGCCAGTCAGGACGGTGGACAGCGGTCAGCTGGGGCCCGAACGAAGCCACTGCGGCACGCTCGCAGGGACGCGTTTCCCAGGTCAGAGGCGGGCAAGCCTACGCAGTACTGGATGGACCCCGTGGTGTAAGTAGGGTTACAACGCGTCAGCTCGTGGCTTCAGCCGCCGCTCCCCGCGCCGGAGCGGCAGAGCGCATCGCCTACGCACGCAGCGAGATCACCGTGGTGCCGGAGCCGACCGGGCCCACCCGCAGGACGGTGCCGGTCAGGTCGTTGAACGACGTCATCTTGATGCCTCCGTGCGCGTCCGCGGACGACATGGCCACCCGGTACGCCGCCGGGTCGGCGTCGCCGATCTCCAGTTCCACCACCGCCCGGCTGTTGGGCGGCACGGTCACCTTGAGGGAGTGCGTGCCCTTGGAACGGTGCAGGGAGACCGAGACCGGGCCGCGCAGGGACGGGACCGTTCCTTCGACCTCGGTCAGCTTCCCTGTCCTGGGCCGGACGCGGAACCCGGCCGCGCCCGCTTCCGTGACCTGGACGCCCAGTACGTGCCGGGCCACGGCGTTGGCGGGGGCGGAGGCCCAGGCGTGGGAGAAGGTCATGTTCGACTTCAGCGACGGGTCCCATGCCTCCGTGACAATGGTGGCCTTCAGGTCGTCGATCATGTGCAGCCATGAGTTGGTGGCCCTGGAGGTGAGCAACGCGAGCGCGGCGTCGGCGCGGCCGAGTCGGAACAACGCGTCGAGAAGGAACTGCGCCCCGTACACGCTCATCTTCATACCGCCTGCGGCGAGAGTGTCGCCCATCCTGGTCAGCACCTCGCCGTCGAGGGCGGCGTCGACACCGAGCGCGACCGGGAAGGCGGTGGCGTGCTGGGCACTGTGGGTGGTGCCCGCACCATCGCGGAACCGGCCCGCCGAGGTGTCGAGCAGGGTGTCGCGCATGGCGGCGGCGAGGGTGTCCGCCCGCTCCCGCATCAACGCCTTCTCATCGCTCTTGCCGAGGGCGGCGGCGCACTTGGCGAGAGCGTCGAAGGCCGCGTACTGGAAGGCGTTGACGACGGTGTTGACACTGGTGAAGATGTAGCCGTCGCGGCTGGTGGCGGGCCAGTCGACCAAGTCGCCCAGATTCTGGCTGGAGTTGCCGGGCGACTTGTGAACCAGACCGTCGGAACCCAGATAGGAAGTGAGGTTCTTGGCGGCGAGCAGGGCATAGTCCTTGGCGAGCTGCCGGTCGTCGCCGGTGGCGAGATAGTCCTCCCAGGCGGAGATCGCGCACATCAGCCGATACTCGGTGGGCCAGGTGCCCTGGCGGACCAGGTAGTCGTTGGACCACCGGGCGAGCGCGTACGAGCGCTGCACGCCGTACTCGGAGAGCTGGTTGATCAGCGCGTCGCCCTCGTAGGGGCCTCGCTCGCGGGTCGGGGTGTCCTGGTAGAGGTCGCCGCGGGTCGCCTCGATGGAGTAGCGGCACAGGTCCCAGACCTGGTCCAGATCGGGGTCCGAGCTGCTGAAGCGGGAGTCGGAGTCGTCCCAGTCGAGCTTCCAGGCGCGGCCCCTGACGGTCGCCCGGGACAGGTCGACGGGGGTGCGCAGCTCGGCCCAGCGGAAGCCGCGGTAGCCCCAGTGCTCGAAGCGCTGAGCACCGTCGCGCAGAGTCCAGACCTCGCGGTAGAGGTTGGTGGCCCGCAACTGATATTTCACGGTGTCATCGGCGTTGAGTTCCTCGCCGAGGCGCACCTCCACGGTGTCGCCCGCGTTCCCGGTGACCTCCAGGGCCAGCCCGCCGACGATCTCCCGGCCGAGGTCCACCAGCCAGCGGCCGTCAGCCACCTCGGTCACCGAGGCCGGGGTGACGTCGTGCAACCGTACGGGCTCGATGAGCGCCGGGACCAGGCCGTCGATGGCGGAGCGGGATGCGGGGGTGAGCCAGTCGGCGTCGTCGAAGCCGGGCTCGGTCCAGCCGACGGGCTCGTTGCGCAGATCCCAGTACTCCTGGGGCACGGTGAAGAAGGTGCTGCCCGCGCTGCCCCCGGCCGGGAGCAGACCGTCCTGGCCGCGGGCTCTCCAATCGCCGCCCGAGCCGATGGTGGTCCGGCTGCCGTCGGTGTAGGTGATCTCCAGCTGGGCCAGGAACTTTTGCTCCGAGGGGGTGTGACACAGCGCGGCCAGAGCGTTGGCCCCGTCGGCGCGCAGGGTGTCGGTGATGTCGAAGGACTGATACGCGGCCCCGGAACCGGAGCGTACGGAGGCGTAGCCGACCAGACTGGCGTTGCTCCACACCTTGGCCACGTACTGCCTGGCCGGGTTGGCGGAGGTGGCGGCAACGTGCAGCACGGCGGCGGCGACCTTCTTGCTGGACGCCAGGCCGTACTCGTGCCGCAGCAGCGCCCAGGTGTTGTCGGCGCCGTAGGAGGAGAGCGAGGAGGCGTCGGTGGGGAAGGTGAGGACACCGTTCGCGACGGTGCCCGCGGAGAACGTGCCCTTGTCGGAGGCGAAGTCGTCCTGGAACAGCACGGTGCCGTCGGCCGCGGTGAAGCGGACACTGTCGTACACCTGCGACTCGGTGCGGCCGTTGCGCAAGCCGATGTTGCCCGCCGTGTAGCGGGTGTGGGTGGTGGTGTCGACGACGGTGCCGTTGACGCTGGTGGTGAAGGCGGAGCCGGTCATGGTGACCGAGAGGTCCACCCACTCACCGGTCGCGACCGGGAAGGGCAGAGTCACCTCGCCGAGGACGCTGTACGTACCATTCACGCACACGTGCTTGCGGAGCACTCCGGCGGTAACGCCGGCGCGCAGTTGCCACATGTAGTTGTTGGCGGTGTCGGTGGCCCGGAACCACAGACCGGCGGCGACCGCGGTGATCTTGAGGCGGGCGGCGAAGGCGCCGTCCGTCATGGTGGGCCCGGTCGGGGCCCAGATGGGCTCGGCCTGCCACTCGTCCTCCACCGCGGTCGCCATCAGCACGGGCTCCGACCACGACGACGGCTTGTCCGCCCAGTTGCGGACCCGCCACCAGTAGGCGGTACGCGGTTTCAGCGCCGGACCACCGTAGGCCACGGCGGTGGACTCGGCAGCGGCCACCCTGCCGCTGCTCCAGACCAGTCGGTGGTTCTTGAACCCGGCCGGGGTGGTGGCGATCTCCAGCTGGTAGGCGCGCTGGCGGGTACAGGGGCCGAGGTCGGGGACCTGCCAGCTGAACCGGGGCCGTTGTCCGGCGGTGCTACCCAGAGCCTGCGGCAGCAGGTCGGTCAGCAGGCCGGTGGGCGCAGGGGGCACGCCCTTGCCTTTGCCCTGCGCGGCGGCGGACGCCCGGGGTCCGGTGAACACGACAGAGGCGGACGCGGCGGCCCCCAACTGCAGGGCGGTTCTGCGCGTCGGGTGTCTGGACATGGGCAGCCCCAGTGGATGAAAGGTTTCATTCGGGTGCTCGGAGGCTAGGCGCCGTCCAGAAAGCGGGTCAACAGATGGGACGAAAGAAACGACCGAGGTAGAAGTGAAACGATACATTCTGGTGGAGCTGAGCTCTCGCTCCGCATCGACACTGCGGTCGCTGTCAGTGGAGGCGCCGGTGGTTGTACCGGTCGACCCACTCGACGGTGGCCAACTCGACCTGGGGGAGCGACTTCCAGGGACGCTGGGGTTTGATCAACTCGGTTTTGTACAGACCGGTCGTTGACTCCATCAGGGCGTTGTCTTACGCGTCCCCGACTGACCCAATACCCGCCGCGATGCCGGCATCCGGTGTCACCGGATGACAACGACGGACAGACGCAGATGCGCGCATGGAGCGGCCCGGTCCTGTCCCGGCGGAACTTAAGCGCTTAGGCTACGCTGGAATCCCACTTGGCCCGGCGAGGAGGAGTCCGCATGCGCACGACGTTGGACCTGGCAGGACGTTGGACATGGACAGTCGTCGCCGACGGCCGGACTCCGGTGCCGGAAGCGGCCGTCCCGCTCATCGGCCAGGCCATCGATGCGCAGGTCCCGGGGGCGGTCCACCTCGACCTGCTGGCGGCGGACCTCATCCCCGACCCCTTCGTCGACCGGAACGAGGACGAGGTCGCGTGGGTGTCGAGATGCGACTGGGGACTCAGCCGCACGTTCGCCGCCGCCGTTGGCGCGGAGCGGATCGACCTCGTCCTCGACGGTGTCGACACCATCGCGTCCGTCGCGGTGAACGGGCGGACGGTCGGAAGCACCCGGAACATGCACCGTTCCTTCCGGTTCGACATCACGGCGGTCGCGGCCGAAACGAATGCCGTCGATGTCCGGTTCACGTCCGCGTACACGGAGGCGGAGCAATGGGAGCGCGCGCTCGGAGCCCGGCCCAGTGCCTACCCGCAGCCCTTCGCGTTCATCAGGAAGATGGCGAGCAGCTTCGGCTGGGACTGGGGACCGACCCTTCCGGGGTGCGGACTGTGGCGTGACGTCAAGGTGGAGGCGTGGAGCACGGCGCGGATCGCCGCGGTCCGTCCCCTGGTCGACGTGTTCGAGGACACCGGCATCCTCACCGCCCACATCGACATCGAGCGAACCGTCTCGGGGGCGACACTCCCGTTGCACCTGGAGGTCGAGATCGCCGGGCAGGCCGTCCACGCCGAGGTCCAGCCGGGCGAGGACTCCGCGACCGTCGTCGTCGCCGTTCCCGGCGTACGGCGGTGGTACCCGCGAGGACTCGGCGAACCACACCTGTATCCGGTCGAGGTCTCGCTCCGGTCCGGAAAGGAGCGGCTCGACGAGCACCGCACACGGGTCGGCTTCCGGACGGTCACCGTCGACCGGGAACCCGATGCCCACGGCACCCCGTTCGTCGTGACGGTGAACGAACGCCCTCTGTTCGTCAAGGGCGTGAACTGGATCCCCGAGAGTGTCTTCCCCGGGGAGGTCACCGACGACCGCGTCCGGACCCGTCTGGAACAGGCCGCCGACGCGAACGTGAACCTCGTCCGCGTATGGGGCGGAGGGGTCTACGAGAGCGAGGCGTTCTACACGGCGTGCGACGAGCTCGGCCTGCTCGTGTGGCAGGACTTCCTCTTCGCGTGCGCCGCCTACCCCGAGGAGGAGCCGATACGCTCCGAGGTGCTCGCCGAGGCCCGCGAGAACATCGTGCGGCTCAGCTCTCATGCCAGCCTCGCCGTTTGGAACGGGAACAACGAGAACCTCTGGATGCGCCTCGACAAGGACTGGGCGGCGCAGCCAGGAGGCGCGCTCACCTGGGGCGAGCGGTACTACCTCGACTGGCTCCCGGACCTCGTTCGCGAACTCGACCCCACCCGCCCCTACACGGAGGGGAGCCCCTGGTCGGGCAGTTGGGCGTACGAGCCGAACGACACCGACCACCAGACGTTCCACTCCTGGGACGCCTGGAACGAGGACGACTACGCGGTCTACCGGGACAGCTCTCCGCGCTTCGTGTCCGAGTTCGGCTGGCAGGGCGCGGCGGCCTGGAGAACGCTCCGGGACGCGATCACCGACCCCGAGCTGCGCGTCGACGCCGAGAACGTACGCCACCATCAGAAGGCCATCGACGGACACGCGAAGCTCGCGCGCAACCTCGCCCGGCACCTCCCGCCGACGGAGGACTTCGACCGGTGGCACCTCCAGACGCAGTGGATGCAGGTCGAGGCGGTCCGCACCGGCGTGCTGCACTGGCGCGCGAGCCGGCCGCGGACCACGGGCACCATCGTGTGGCAGCTCAACGACCTCTGGCCCGTCACGTCGTGGTCGGCGATCGACAGCGCCGGCCGCCGCAAGCCGCTCTATTTCGCCCTGCGCGACATGTACGCGCCGCGGGCCGTGACCATCGAGCCGTGTGACGGCGTGCTGCGGCTCTGCGTCATCAACGACGACGACGAGGCGTGGGACACGACGGCGCACCTCGCCCGGCGGCGTCTCGACGGCGAGCCCGTCGCGGAGCGGTCGTACGCGCTCTCGGTTCCGCCGCGTTCGGTGACCCGCGTGACGCTGCCGCCGGCTGTCGCCGAGTCGTCGGATCCGGGCGCCGAGTTCCTCCTCGCGACGGTCGACGACGAGCGGGCCTTCTGGCACTTCGCCGCGCCGAGGGACGCACGGCTCGACGGAACGCCGCTGGAGATCACGGTCACCGCCGTCACCGGTGGGCTGGACATCGGTGTTCACTCACGTCACCTCGCGCGCGATGTGCTCGTCCAGCCGGACCGGATCCATCCCGGGGCGACGGTCGACCGCGGCTTCACCACCGTGCTGCCGGGGGAGACGGAGATCTTCCGTGTCCGCGCGCCGGAGCCGCTCGACGCCGCCTCGCCGCGGGCAGCGTTCGTCGTCGCCTCGCTCAGGGATAGCATCGACTCCGAATGACGGGAGCTGGCATCGGTGATGACGAGTGCTCCGCAGCCCCGGCGGGTCACGATCGCGGACGTCGCACGGGAGGCGCGGACGTCGACCGCGAGCGTCTCCTACGCTCTGAACGGCCGGTCCGGTGTGTCTTCGGCCACGCGCGAACGGGTTCTGGAGGTGGCGGCCCGGCTCGGCTGGTCGCCGGCGAGCGCCGCCCGCACGCTGGCGGGCGCGGGCGCGGACACGATCGGTCTGGTGCTCGCCAAGGACCCTCGTGATCTCTCCGTCGAGCCGTTCTACATGCAGTTCATCGCCGGCGTGGAGACGACGCTCGCGTCCCGCTCGATGGGACTCCTGCTGGAGGTCGTGCCCGACACGGACGCCGAGGCCGAGGCGATCAGGCGCTGGCACAGGTCGCGTCGGGTCGACGGCGTCCTGCTCACCGATCTGATCCCGGACGATCCGCGGATCTCCGTCGTGTCGGAGGGCGGCATCCCCGCGGTCGTCGTCGGCGACCCGAGCGTCGCGGCCGGACTGACGACGGTGTGGACGAACGACGCCGAGGCGATGCGGCAGGCGGTCGAGCATCTCGCGGCCCTCGGCCATCGACGCGTCACCCGTGTCGCGGCCCCCCGCCGCTATGCGTACACGGCCATCCGCGACGACGCTTTCGAGCACGCCGCCCGCGCCGCGGGCCTCGAACACGACATCGTGCGCACCGACCTCTCACAGGAGTCCGGTGCGGCAGCCGCGCGCACCGTGCTGTCGTCGCCCCGTGCGCCGACGGGTCTGTTGTTCGACAACGACGTCATGGCGGTCGTAGCGCTGACCACCGCACACGAACTGGGTCTCTCGGTCCCCGGCGACGTCTCCATCATCGCGTGGGACGACTCGCTGCTCTGCCGCCTCGTGA
Source organism: Streptomyces sp. NPDC059092 (assembly GCF_042756365.1). Classification (NCBI taxonomy): domain Bacteria; kingdom Bacillati; phylum Actinomycetota; class Actinomycetes; order Kitasatosporales; family Streptomycetaceae; genus Streptomyces; species Streptomyces sp. NPDC059092. The sequence goes on along the minus strand of NZ_JBHZEJ010000012.1, from coordinate 44,905 downwards.
CGCCGGGGCTGACGGCGCTCGGCCACGATGTCGTCGCCCTCGGCGCCCATGCCGCGCGTCGGCTTCTCGACGTCGTCGACGGTGCGGACCCGTCCACTCATCAGGACGCGACCCCAACATTGCAGTTCAGAGCCTCGACCGGTCGTGCGCCGGTCGAGGTCTGACCTTCGCGGCGGTCTACCAGCGGAGCGCGGGATCCCACCGCAGTTGCACGCCTCCGCGTTCGAGGTCGCGCTGGAAGTCGCCGAGCCGGCGCGCATCGGAGCGCACCGCGGACGGCTCGACGCCGTGGTCGAGGCAGTATGAGGCAAGGGCTCCCACGGCCTCGCCGATGGACCACTCGACGGGCTGCAGCCGGTAGCTGCCGTTCGAGATGTGCGTGGTGCCGATGTTCTTCGCGGCGGGCAGAAGGTTCCGTACGCGCCGGGGCAGGAGGGCGCCGAGCGGGATCTCGAACGGTTCCGGCAGGCCGCCGCCGCCCGCGCTGCCACCGGTCGTGGCGTGCCGGTCGATCCAGTAGTAGTGACCGACGCCCACGGTGTCCGGATAGCGCTCGGCGCCCCGGCCGTCGCGGAGGTCCCGGTCGAAGTCCTGCTCAAGGATCGTCCGCTCCGCCCGGATGCGGCGTGACTCCCGGAAGTACGGCATCATGGCGAAACCGTCCGGCGTCCCCGTGACGCGCGGCACGAGGCGGAGTCCGGGCCAGCCGACGCCGCCGTCGGGTCGCGGAGCCTCCGTCTGAAGCCAGTGGAGCAGCGACCGGCTCAGCGCCTTCGACCGGTCCCAGTGGACCGCCGCGTCGTCGCTGCCGAACAACGTACCGCCGACGTAGTCGTTCATCGGCCAGTTCACGATGACGATGTCACTCTCGTACGCGCCGTCCTCGAACTGGCGCCGCGCCGCGACGCGGCGGTAGTTCCACAGCTCGGGGGCTTCGCCCATGTTGCGGTGGTCCACGTCGATGGCGAACGGGTCGTCGTCGTCGTTCACGCGCAGGGTGTACTCCCTGGCGATCGATCCGTCGTGGGCGGCGCGGCGGAACCCGAGCATCTTCTCGCCGTCGAGCTGCGGCGGTCGCCACTCGCGGAAGAAGCCGTAGTCGTCGGGCCGGTCGATGGTGTGGTCCTGGCCGGCGAGGTGCTCGACCGCGAAGCACCAGGTGACGCTCTGCATGTCGAGGGGATCGCCGGTCTCCGGTGCGCCGGGCTCGCCGGTCTCGCCGCGGGACTCGCGGCCGGTGACGAACTCGACTCCGCCGAGTTCCAGGAGGTCGCCCAGCTCGGTCGCGTCCAGCACGAACGGCGCGGAGAGGTCGTGCTCCTCTCCCGCGTGGTCGCGCACCGTCACCGCGGTGACGCGGTCGCCGTCGGTGTGGACGGCGACGGGCGACGTCTCCAGCATGAGCGTGAGCCGTCCGGACGCCTCGTACGGGCGCAGCATGCTGTGGATCACCGCGAGGATGACCTTCGGCTCGACGCTCAGCGGACTGACCCACGCCGCGCCGGGGTTGAGGTGCTGGTCGGTTCTCGCGGCCGCGGTGAGCGGATAGTAAGTCCGGTAGTGCTCGCGTACGAGCTCGCGGAACTGGGCGTAGCTGCGGTTGCGGCCGGTTGTCTCGATGCGTCGGTGCTCGTCGCTGGGCACCAGTTGAGCCGTCAACTGTCCTCCCAGCCACGGCGTCTGCTCGGTCATGATCACCGATCTGCCGCGGCGCAAAGCCGCGAGGGCGGCAGAGACGCCGCCGACGCCACCACCGACGATGAGAAGGTCAGCTTGCTGTCCTGTCACGGGAGAACACCTTTCTTTCCCGAGAACTCTCGGTAGGTTTCTCGATCATACTTAAGCAAAATCTCTCAAGGTGACGTCGTCCGCCGTAGACTTCCAGAACTCAAAGTGATCGAAGGGATACCCATGCGTGAGAAGGAGCGTCGACCGTCGCTCGCCGAGGTGGCGGGCGAGGCGGGTGTCTCGATCTCCACCGTCTCGAAGGTCGTGAACGGGGCGCCGGACGTCGCCGCCGACACCCGTGTGCGAGTGGAGTCCGTGTTGCGCGACAAGCAGTACCTGTCGCCGAAGCAGCGCTCCCGGCGTGATCTGGCGACGGTGGTGGTCGTGCTCTCGAGCTCAAGCATGTCGTCGCCGCTGACCGTGGAGATCCTGCGCGGAGCCATGCGCGCGGCCCACGAGGCCGGGCTTGAGCTCGTCCTTCTCGACCTTCCCGATGGAGTGCCCGCCGCGGGGTGGATCGAGCGGACGAAGCGGAACGGGCCGGTAGCCGTTGTCGCGCTGAAATCCCGCCTGAGGACGGAGGAGCGGGCGAAGCTCGCGAAGAACGGAGTCCCGCTCGTCGAGGTCGACACCTACCGGTTGCCGGACAACGACTCGTATTCCGTCGGCGCGACGAACTTCGCGGGCGGCATGGCGGCCACGCGGCACCTGCTGTCGCTCGGGCACACGCGCATCGGCTTCCTCAGCGGCGTGTCCGACACGCAGGCGTCGATCGCGCGCAAGCACGGGCACCTGGCCGCGCTCGCCTCCGCGGGGATCCAGCCCGGCGCCGACATCGTCGAGGAGGGCGACTTCACGTACGAATCGGGGCTGCGGGCCGCGGAGTCCCTCCTGGACCGACCGGACCGCGTCACGGCGATCTTCGCGGCGAGTGACGCGCAGGCGGCCGGGGTCCTGGAAGCCGCGCGGCGTGCCGGCATGTCCGTCCCGCGCGACCTCAGTGTCATCGGGTTCGACGATCAGCCCGTCGCGCGGATGACGGCGCCGCGGCTGACGACCATCAGGCAGCCGTCGGAGGCAATGGGGTCGTACGCGGTGGACGTCGCGCACAAGCTGCTGCTCGGCGGAGCGCCTCCCGTGTTCCACACCGATCTCGCGACAGAACTCATCGTGCGGGACTCGACAGCGGCTCCGCAAGTTCCCGAAAATATGGATTGATTTTCTCGGTAGCGCTGGTATTTTACTTTCCTGCGGAGCGCTACGAGCCGCGGAATGAGTACGAAGGAGTACTTCATGCGAGCTACCCGATCCCGAAGAGCCGCCATAGCGCTCACCGGAGCTCTGGCCCTGTTCCTCAGCGCATGCGGCGGCGGCGACACCAGCGCGTCAGGTCCGGTCGAGCTGAAGATGGCGCTCTGGTCATCCAACAAGGATCACCTGGCGTTGCTGAAGAAGGTCGGCGACGCCTATGTCGCGGAGCACCGTGACGAGGTCGCGTCGATCACGTTCGAGCCCGTCACGAACCCGGACTACATCGCCGGGCTGACGACGCAGATCGCCGGCGGCGACATTCCCGACCTGGCCTGGATACCCGAGGCGAGCGGCCCCGAGTTCGTCGACGCGGGCGTCCTGCACGATGTCCGCGACACGCTGAAGGGCGCCGACGGCTACGACCTCGACGACATCCTCCCCGCCGCGCTCGCTCCGTGGCAGGACGACAAGGGCGGCGTCTACGCGTATCCGTTCTCCAACTCGCCGTTCGCGCTCTACGTCAACGAAGACCTCCTGAAGGCCGCCGGCCAGCCCGATGTGGCAGCACTGGTCGGGACCCCGGACTACACGTGGCAGACGGTCAGCGACATCGCCGCGGCGACGCACAGCAAGACAAAGGCCGTGGGGTTGAACATCCCGACGTTCAACCCCACGAACTGGAGCGTGGTGACCATGCTCGGCAACGCATGGGGTGCCGCCCCGTGGTCCGAGGACGGCGCGACGTGCGAGTTCACGTCGCCGGAGATGATCGACTACCTCACCTGGTACCAGAAGCAGATGAGCCGCGGCGCCATCCCCACCATCTCGGGAAAAGCGGAGCCCGCGGCGTTCGCGAGCGGCGACGTGGCCTTCAGCATCGCGCAGCTCAGCCAGTCGGGGAGCCTCGGCGACAGCTTCAAGTGGTCGTTCCTCCCCCTCCCGGCAGGGCCGAAGGGCTACCACCCCATCGTCGGACAGGCGGGGGTGAGCGTGCTTGAACGCGGCACCCACAAGGAGCAGGCGGCCGATTTCCTCGCCTACCTGACGAACCCCACGAACGCCGAGCTGCTCGCGCAGTTCTTCCCGCCGCCCCGTAAGTCGCTCCTGAACGTGAAGACGCTCTCCCAGGCCGCGCCGAATCTCTCGCCCGAGGCGATCCAGTCGGCGATCATCGACGTGGTCCCTGAAGCCTCGGTGAAACCGCAGCACCCGGTGCTCTCACAGTTCTCCGACAAGGTCCGCGCGGGCCTCGACTCGGTGTGGTCGGGAGGCGACGTGAAAACCGCCGTCACCGGCATATGCGAACAGATCTCGCCGACGCTCAAGGGCTGACCCCAGTGACCGCACGCACCTCCGCAGCGAACGGCCGAAGAGTCGTGCCGAACCCGCGCCCCCGTCCTGACCGGGACCGCTGGCTCGGCGTGGCCTTCGTCGCGCCCCAGGTCCTCGGCGTCATCATCCTCGGCGTCGTCCCCTTCCTTTTTGTCATCTGGTACAGCCTCAACGAGTGGCGGCCGCTCACCGGCGAGATGGAGTTCACCGGACTCGGCAACTACTCCCGCCTCTTCGCCGATCCGACCTTCTCCGCGTCGGTCGTCGCGAGTCTGTTCTTCAGCGCGGGCGTCCTCGTGCTGAATCTCGTGATCGCCATCAGCCTCGCCGTTCTCCTCAACCGGCGGATGAAGGGCATCACCGCGTTCCGTACGATCTTCTTCTCACCGGTCGTGGTGTCCGTGGTCGCCTGGTCCGTGACATGGGGCTTCCTCCTCGCCCCCGACGGAGGCATCAACGGCGCGCTCCGGCTCCTCGGCATCGACGGAACCAACTGGCTCGCCGACTCCTCGACCGCGCTCATCTCCCTCGTCGTCGTGCAGGTGTTCAAGGGCGTCGGCATGAACATGGTGCTCTTCCTCGCCGCTCTCCAGAGCGTCCCGGAGGAGATCCGGGAGGCCGCCCAGCTGGACGGCGCGTCGCCGTGGAAATCGTTCTGGTCGATCACCGTCCCGATGATCGCGCCGACGATCCTCCTCACCGGGATCCTCACCACCATCGGCTCGCTCGAGGTGTTCGCCCCCGTACAGCTGCTCACCGACGGCGGGCCGGGAAATGCCACAAACGTCCTGCCGTTCTTCCTCTACCGCACGGCCTTCGTCAGCCAGCAGTTCGGATACGCCAGCGCCATCGGCGTTGTGCTCTTCGCCATCATCCTGGCACTGACGATGCTGCAGTGGACCTCCCGCCGGAAGTGGGTGCACGATGAGGTCTGATGCGTCGAGCGCGGCACGCAGCCGCTCACGGGTGACGACCGTCACGCTGTACGTGCTGCTCGTGGTCGCGTCCCTCCCGTTCCTCTATCCGACGCTGTGGATGATCTTCTCGTCGTTCAAGCCGGCGAACGAGATCTTCCTCCAGCCCCCCACGCTGCTGCCCAGGGAGTGGACGCTGGACGGATTCGCGCAGGTGTTCACCGCGCAGCCGTTCCTGCGGCAGTACGGCAACTCGATGTACATCGCGGTGGTCGTCACCCTGGCATCGATCCTGCTGTCGGCGATGGCGGGCTATGCGTTCGCCCGCATCCGCTTCCCTCTGCGCAACGCGGCGTTCACGCTCATGCTCGCGACGATGATGGTGCCGACCGAGGTGACGATCATCCCGATCTTCACGGCGGTCCGGGCGATGGGTCTCACCAACACGCACTGGCCGCTCATCATCCTGCCGATCTTCGGGCCCACGGCGGTCGTCTCCGTGTTCATCTTCCGGCAGCACTTCCTCAGCTTCCCGAAGGAGTACGAGGAGGCCGCACGGCTGGACGGTGTGACACGTGCCGGGGTGTTCTTCCGGATCGCCCTCCCGCTGGCGACGCCGGCGGTCGCGGCGGTCGGGATCATGGCGTTCCTGCGCTCGTTCAACATGTACTTCGAGGCGCTCATCTTCCTGCGCACCCCCGAGAACTTCACGCTCGGGCTCGCGATCACGCGCTATCAGGACTTCTACGGCGAGCAGATGTGGAACACACAGCTCGGCGCCGCGTCGCTGACCGTCGTCCCGATCCTCGTGGTGTTCCTCATCGCGCAGAAGCAGTTCGTCCAGGGCCTCGCCCAGACCGGGCTCAAGGGATGAGCTGACCCACCACAGCGACGACGCGGACCGGACGCCGCCGCTGACCTCATCGCCCCGGTCGAGAGACGAAGGAGTCGAGATGATGCATGAGGATCAGACACGTCCACCGATGCTGCCGCCGCTCAGCCGACGGAACTTCCTGGTCGGCGTCGGCACCGCCGCGGCGGTGATCGGGACGGGGACTGCGGGAGCGGCGCCCGCGCTGGCGACCTCGGACGGCACGGTGCTGCCGCTCGTCGCCCCGCTCCCGGCCGGGCGGCCGGTGCGGACCCAGTTCGCGCCCAACGAGCAGGTACTGGCCGCGTACCTGATGATCGTCGCTCCGCTCGCCAACAGCGTCCGGGACGTCGCTCCGAACTACGGGTGGATGGAGGACGGCTGGCAGCGCACGCCCAACCAGCCGTACAACTCGCGGATCATGGAGCACGTCGCCACCCTCTCGTGGTTCTACGCCAACGACCGGCCGTGGAACCCGTACTACCGCGACCCCGCGCTCCTCGCGCGCCTGGACGCCGCCCTGGGCCATTACCTCTCCCTGCAGCACGCCGACGGATCGTACCCGGAGTACTCGCCGACGGAGCACCATCTCTCCCCGACCGGGTTCGGCACCGTCGCGCTCGCCGCCGTCCTCCGGGACCTCCGCGCGGCCGGTGAGCTCTACGACCGCCGACTGCAGATCCGCGACGCCATCCGCGCCAGCTCCGCGTGGCTCGTCGACACCTCTCGTCCGCACTGGAACCGCCCGGTCCAGTTCGCCAACCAGGTCGTCGCAGGGCTCTCCGGCGTCGTCGAAGCGGCGCACATCCTCGGCGAACCGGCCGTCAGCGCCTCCGTCCCGAACCGGCTTCAGATCATCCTCAAGGACGGACAGGCACCCGCCGGGTTCTTCCACGAGCCCGTCGCACCGGACGCCGGGTACAACTTCGACGTGATGCTCCCCGATCTCGGCGCGCTGTACAAGCGGCTGCCGGACCCGGCCATCATCCAGCTGGCCGAGCGGTTCGCCGCCTGGTGGGGCTACATCGTCGTCATGGAACCCGGACGCGACGAGGGCTTCATCCTCTCCGGGACGAGCGCGCGCAACATCGTCGCGACGTTCGTCACCACCCCGGTGGACGACCTGGACCGCAGCGCGCTCGCGCGGACCCTGGTGCCCCATGTGCCCGCGCTGGGCGCGTTCTTCGCCAGTTCGGAGGAGAAGACGCAGGCGCGCAACGCCTGGAGCGCCTCCACGGCGCCGGTCTCCCCTCGGCAGAAGCAGGACTCGTCGCCGCGGCTGCACATGCACGTCCCGCAGGCCCCGGTCGGGATCCCCGGAGCCCAGCGCGACGCACAGGTCGCCGCCCTGCGCTATCTGCGCGAGTCCACGTTCACCGAACTCCGCAAGGGCACCCTCGACCAGCAGTACGTGTTCGTCCGCCGTCCCGGGTACTACACCGCCGGTCTCTACGGCGTACGGCAGAACTCGCTCCAGCGGATGGGGACGAACGCGTTCTGGCACCCGGTCGCGGGCATGCTCGCCCTCACCGTCAACAGCACGGGTCCGGACGACTGGACGACCGTCGCCGACACCGTCGGCACCGCCTCCTCACGCGGCCCGGTGAACGCGACGCATCACGCCGGGTCGACGGCGTCCGGTGCCGCCATCCCGGCGGACGCGCTGACCGGATACACGGGCGTGTTCACCACGAGGTACGTGACCGCGGACGGCGCTGTGACAACGGACGTGACGCATCGCGCCGATGGAATCAGGCGTGCGCTGACCACGCCGGGAGCGTCCCGCGAACGCATCCCCCTCATCATCGGCACCGGAGATCAAGTGGCCTTCGCGAACGGCACGCCCGCGCCCTACGGACAGGAGACGATCACCGTCACCCGAGGGCTCACCGTCACCCGCGGAAGCATGAGGTTCATCATCGACTGGGGAGTGGACCGTGAAGCGAAGTACGCGCCGCTGGACCGGTCATACCTGGGCAATCGCACTCATCGCATCCTCACCGTCAGCTTTTCCGGGACGCTCTCCGTGGATCTCCGCGTCGAGCCGGTGAGCTGAGTCGAGCGGTCCGCGTCGGCGCTGGTCAGCTCTCCGGCGCCGGCACGAACCGCCCGGCGGCTTCTCGACCGGCATGCCGCGGATTACCCGACGACGCCCACCGCCCTGGCGCGATCGAATCGCGGGTGAGGCCCGGCCAGGGCTGTGAGCGGTTGCGCGTTCTCATCAGAGGTCGTTGAGCCCCTTCCCTCCCGGTTCATGATCGCTCGGTCGTGGGACCGATCGCCGTACGGACCGACTGTTCACCATGTCCATGCCGGGATGCGGGCATGGAACGAAGGCCGTATCCGAGCGACTTGCCGGCCGAGCAGCGGGCGTTGACCGAGCCGATGATCACAGCCTGGAAGCAGGGCCGGGTGAGCCGGTCGGCGACCGGTGGTCCCGGGTCCTGCGACCTGCGGCAGGCCGTGAACGCGATCTTCCGCCAGAACCGGACGGGCTGTCAGTGGCACTACCCGCCCCATGACCTGCCGGCCTGGTCGGCGGTGTCCCACTACCTCACGCTGTGGCGTCAGGACGGTCTCCTCACCACGCTGAAGGTTCCACGAGACGGGTGCCGACTTCGCCATCGGCGCGAACACCATCGTGGAGGTCGGCCACTCCCGCACCAACGTTCCGCGTCTCAACTGGACGCTGTCGCGGATCAAAGTGGAACCGGTCACGGAGCAGGCGGCCAAGGCCGCCGCCGCACTCCTCAAAGGTGCCGGACCGCACGGCCACAGGTACGCCGTCGACGCCGCCGTGGTCGAAGTAGCACTTCGCGAGCCGAAGCCGGTCGCGCCGCTGACGTCCGACGGCGACGACATGACGAAGCCCTGCGGTCGTCACGTCCGGATCATCTCCCTCTGACGCGCCTGCGTCCTTCGTGAAGGTGGCGCTTCGGCGCTTTCTCATCGAAATGGCCCCTGGCGTGCACCCGTAGTCGACGTGCAAAGCGCCCCGCGCCGCTCGTGCCCCATCCGTGCCCGGCCGAGCGGTCAACAGCGGTCAACAGGGGAACCAAGAGGCCGCGACGGGAACACCTCCAGAACGGCCTATTGCCAGGTCAGAGCGTATTCGACCATCGCAAGCGCCGGTGATTCCCAAGCTCGGAGCGCGAGTTCGATTCTCGTCACCCGCTCCATGGACAGCCCCAGGCCAGCGGCCCGGGGCTGTCCGCTTGTCCAGACCTCTCAAAACCCGCGCGCCGTATCGCGTGCCATGAGTTCCGTAACGGCGCGTCAGGTTAGCCACTGAGCAGCGCCTCGGGAGCGGGGACACGAGTCGGTGGGCGGCGCTGACCGGGCCGACGCCAGATACCGGGTCTACTGACATGCTTCGGCGGCGGACGACTGCGTCGTCGGCGGCGGCGAGGGCACCGCGGGTGTGACGCAGGTCGTAGGAGCGAAACTCCTTCGGCAAGCCGACCGCGTCACGGGCCGTGCGCCATTTCCGGCCGAAGCGGGTGCCCCCGGAGGGCCGCACCCGCTCCCCCACGAAGACGAGGCCGTCGGGGCCCGCCCCGCGTGGCCGGTCCTTCGTTGAACCGCCGACGCCCGGAAGGCCGAACGGCCGCGCCGGGAACAACCGGTCCGGCCGGCACGGTTGCTACCGAGGGGGCGGCGCCGCACGGGCGGGGAACACGGAGACCACAAGGCCGTCCTCCCCACCAGGCCCCGGGCCCAGGATCGTGGTACGCCCGCCGCGCACTCGGAACCAGACGTACGTTCTACAGGAGGACTGTTTTTCATGACCGACCGGCCCTTGACGCTCATGGCGGTACACGCTCACCCCGACGACGAGGCCACCAGCACCGGCGGGGTCCTCGCGCGGTACGCGGCGGAAGGCATCCGCACGGTTCTCGTGACGTGTACCGACGGCAGTTGTGGTGACGGACCGGGGGGCGCCAAGCCGAGCGATCCCGGCCACGATCCGGCGGCCGTCGCCTCGATGCGCCGTCGAGAACTCGATGCGAGCTGTGACGTGCTGAAGGTCAGCGATCTGGAGATGCTGGACTATGCCGACTCCGGGATGACGGGCTGGCCGAGCAACGACGCCCCCGGATCCTTCTGGCAGACCCCCGTGGAGGAGGGCGCGGCCCGGCTCGCGGAACTCATGCGGCACTACCGACCCGACGTGGTCGTCACCTACGACGAGAACGGCTTCTACGGCCACCCCGACCACATCCAGGCCCACCGCATCACAATGGCGGCGCTGGAGATGACCGAGCTGACACCGAAGGTGTACTGGACGACGATGCCCCGCTCGATGATGCAGCGGTTCGGGGAGACCATGCGCGAGTTCCAGCAGGACATGCCGGAGCCGGATCCTGCCGAGGCCGCCGCGATGGCCGAGATCGGCCTCCCCGACGACGAGATCACCACGTGGGTGGACACCACCGCGTTCAGCGGTCAGAAGTTCGACGCACTGGCCGCGCACGCCAGTCAGGGCGAGAACATCTTCTTCCTCAAGATGGGCAAGGAGAAATTCGGCGAGCTGATGGGAATGGAGACCTTCGTACGGGTCAAGGACGCCACCGGCGCGGCCGTACCCGAGAACGATCTCTTCGCCGGACTGCGCTGATCCACCTGGCCGGCCAGCGGCGGTGCACCCTCCCGAGGATCAGCGGGACCCTGCCACGGCGCCGCCGGGCGCGGCAGGTCCGGCTGTTACGTCGTGCCCGGCGTCCTGGGGATCACCTGGGCTCCGTCCACGCCGACGGCCGGAGGCCGGCGCCGACGGCCGAACGTGCGCCGATGCCTCCGACACCGAACAGGCCGGAGGCGGGCCGCAGGCCGGATCCCGCGATGGCGGTGTCACCGCCGTCACGACCGTCCCCGCCGTCACGACCGTTGCCGCCGGCCGTGACCGGCCGGTCATCGCGGTCCGTGAGCTGGAACCCGACCGTGTAGGTCCGGGTGACCGAACCGTTGGCCGAGGTCACCTTGATCGTGCGGGTGGTGAACCGGGACCCGGTCGAGGAGAGGACCGGACTGCCGTCGGTGACCTTGACCCGCGCTCCGGACTGCGCCGGTACGGCGGAGAGGGCCGGGATCCTCTTGTTCTTCGGCCAGTCGACGACGTACGTGGACACGGCGGGGCCGAACCCGTCGATCGCGATGCCTCCGACGGTGATCGCCTTGGCGTCGGCAACACTGGCCTTGGTGGCGTCCGAGTAGTTCGTCACCTTGACCGACCCGTCGGCGTCGACGACGACGTGCGCCGACATCGCGGCGGCCAGGTTGATCCGCTCCCAGCTCGCTTCGCCGTCCGCGGTGACGTCCAGCGGGGAGCCGGAGTCCGTCGCGGTCTGTTCGAGGATCTGGGTGCGCTGCGCGGTGGTGAGGTCCGGGAAGGCCGTGATCAGCAGGGCCGCCGCGTCGGACGGCGTCTTGAGGGCCTGTCCGGACTTCCCGGCCTGGGAGAATCCGTAGTCCAGGCGCCGCGTGTACAGGTCGACGTGGCGCGCCGGGCTCAGGCCCGCGTAGGAGTCACCCTCGCATTCCTTGAGCGTGTCGCCGTAGCCCTCCTTCTCGCACTGCGCGAGCAGTACGTTCTCCATCTCGGTGTGGGCCTGCGTCAGCAGCTTCGCGAAGTCGGGGTCCGCCCACCGGTGCGCGACGGTGGCCTGTCCGGTGATGCGGCCGCCCATGACGTCGAGCGGGTAGTGGAACCCGAGGACGACGCGGTTGTCCCCGTACTCCGAGGTGCGGGCGAGGATCGACGGTGCCAGCTCCGGCAGGAGCGTGGCAAGGATGGTCCCCGCTTCGTAGCCGCCGTAGGTGTGGCCGCTCGGGTACGAGCCGCTGGTGGTGAGGCTGCCGTACGAGCCGTCCTGTGACTCGTAGATGTCGCCGCCGTCGCCGACGAACCCGAGCCGCACGTACGGGCGCAGGTAGCCGTAGCGGTTCTTCACCGCTTCGACCTTGTCGAGGTTCTTCGTGACGCGGGAGAACAGTGCGCCGGTCTTCGGCAGCCGGCCGCCCTTCAGGGCGTCGCGGTAGATCGGGCCGAGCCGGGAGCCGAGGCCGTCGGCCATCGTGACGGTGCTGCTGTTGGCCGCGTCGACCTCGGCCCGGTCCACCTCCTTCTGCGTCGCCGCGTTGTTGACGCGCGCGGCGATCCGGTCGTTCTCAGCGGTGAGCACAGCGCCGTTCGGCACCTTGGCGTTGGCTCCGAGGATGCCGGAGTCGAGGTCCTCGACGCCGCCCAGCAGGTCGTGGAAGTAGTCGGTCCCGTCGCCCGTGCCCGGCCACTTGTCCGACGCGTAGGTGGCGTTGAGCGTGTCGTCCGGGAAGGGGGACGGCTCGTACGCCGGGTCGGAGGCGTCCGCCGCGGTGGTCGCCGGGACGGTCGCCGCGGGGTCGTCCGAGGTTCCGGCCAGGGTGACCGCGGTGACGGTGGCCGTGTGTGTCTTGGCCCTGCCCGTGGTCGTGAGCAGCGTCGTGCCCGTCGTGGCGGGGACGTGCGCGGTGGTTCCGTCGTCGAGGGCCACGGTGTAGCCGATGATCGGGAATCCGCCGTCGCCGACCGCCTGCCAGACCACGCGGACCTGCTTGCCGTCGGTGATCACACCCGTCACAGCCGGCTTCTGCGGCTTGCCGCCGCCGGTGACCACGGGCGCCGTGGCCGCGCTCGGGTGGGAGGTGCCGACGGCGTTCACCGCCTGGACGCGTGCCGTGTAGGACCTGCCGGCCCGCAGCCAGGTGAGCGTCGCGCTCCGGCTCTCCGGATCGTTGATCTTGATCTGGTGACCGTCGCTGAGGGTGATCCTGTAGCCGATGACCGGTGAGCCGCCGGTGTCGGCGGGTACGGACCAGGCGACGGTCACGCTCGTGCCGGACGAGGTCGCCGACACCGCGTCGGGCGCGGCCGGCACCGTCCTGGGCTTCGTGGTGAGCGCGGACAGGGCACGGCGGAGGACGTCGTACCGGGCGGTGAGCGTCACGTCCGTGGACGCGCCGTCGGCGACCGCGGTCCTCGCCGCGGCCAGTGCCGCCGCGAACGCCTGCCACGACGTGTCCGTGTAGCGGTCGTCGTCGCGGGCCGACGCGGTGGCGACCAGGTCCTCCAGCTTCAGCCTCGGGAGCGGGATCAGCTGGTTGGCGGCCAGGGTGAGGCCGCGCGTCTGCGTGTCGACCTCAAGCTGGGTCGCGTCGGTGGCGGCGACGCGGGTGCGCGCGGCCGCGAGTTCACGCTCGTACACACCGAAGTCGACCGCGCCGTAGCGCCCCGCGTCGGCGGAGAGTCCCTCGTACCGCTCGATCGCCTTCCGCAGGGCGGACCTGTCCGTGACGGCGGGCGTCTCGACGTGGTGGAAGGTGATCCGGCCCAGATTCGCGACGTACGGGTGCGAGGTGTCCGGGTTCGTCGTCAGCCGCAGGTGGACGGTGTGCGTGCCGGTGATGGCCTGGGGCAGTGTCAGACTCGTCGTCCCTCCCGACGACCACGCGCTTCCCGTGACCGGCAGCGGTACGGTCGCGTACGGCGTGCCGGGGTCGGCCGCGTCGAAGGAGTCCAGGTAGAGCTGGACGGCGGAGCCGGTGCCGCAGCGGGCGGAGTTGTTGGCGTAGGTGATCGTGACGGTGCTCTTCGGGGAGGTGCCGAAGTCGATGTCCCCGTAGTTGAGCCAGGCGCCGTCGTAGGTACCGCCGAGGTCGGTGGTGGAACCCGAGCCGGTCCAGCCGACGGGCTCGCTCTTGAGGCCGCCGCCGCTGTGCGAACGGAACGCGGTGGCGTCGAAGCCCACGGGGGCGTCGGCGGTCCTCGTCAGGGCCAGCGAGTGGATGTTGCCCACGTAGGGCTGGGAGGCGGTCTGCGTGCTGGAGACGAACGCCGCGTACACGTCCTGGACGCCGGTGAAGACGCTCGGGTCGAGGTGCACGCTCGTCGTGGCGACGGTTCCCCAGCCCGATCCGCTGTAGTCGAGGGGGATGTCGACGCTCTTCGGGCCGTCCTTCGAGCCGAGGCGCAGTTCGATGTGGGAGTCCGACGCCGCGCGGGACCGGGGCTTGTCATAGCGGACGGTGACGGTGTCGGCGCCGTCGCGGAGGCCGGTGTCCTTCCACCGCGCCCACGCGCTGTTGGTCACGTTCTCGAAGATGCCGTTCGAGAGTTCGAGCGGGAGCGAGCCGTTGCCGGTCGTGGTGCTGTTCACCGCGGTCAGCGTGGCGAGTGTGGTCGTGGGGGACGCCGAGACCTCGTACGGCGAGAACTGGTACCAGTCGAAGTTCGACACCCACTGCTGGCCCGACGGGGCGTGGAACACGAACGTCGCGCTCTTCGCGCCCAGCAGGGCGTCGGGGTCGGTGACGGCCGCCCGCACCGTGCTGTAGTTCTGCCAGCCGCCGGTTCCGGGGAGGGGGACGGTGGCGACGACGGGGCCGTCGGCGGCGCCGGCGTGGATGTCGACGCGGCTCGGCTTCCCGTTCGCCGGCTGCGAGTTCGCGTAGCGGACCGAGACGGTCCGCGGGGCGACCCCGCCGAAGTCCAGCTGGGTGAACCGTTCCCACGATCCCTCGGTGACACCACCGAGGTTGCCGTCGGAGTTGTTCCGCTCGCTGATGAGGCTGGGGCCCTCCTTCTGGTCGGGGTCCTCGGCCTGCAGGACGGCGTAGCCGCCCTCGTCGATGGTCAGCCCGTCGACGGCGGTCCGCAGCGCGTCCTGCGCGGCCATGATCGTGCCCGTCGCGGAGGTGGTGTCCGCGAGGACGGTCCGCGCGCGTTCGAGGGCCGACCGGAACAGGTTCCAGGAGCCGTCGGAGTAGTTGGCGCCGCGTACCACGGACGCCTGGTCGACGAGTGCGCCGAGGGCCTCGCGGTGCACCGCGGCCGCCGAGACCAGAAGCGGGTCGGTCGGGGAGATCCCGGTACCGCTCACCGTGGAGGCCCGCACGCCGTGGGCGAAGGCCGCGTCGCGGAAGGTGATGCCGAGGCGTGCGTCGACCTTCGTGGTGCCGGTGAGCGACAGCGTCGCCGTGCGCGAGCCGCTGACGCGGAGGTCCGCCGTGACACCGGCCGGCAGGCCGGTCACGCGCGCGGCCCCGGTCCTGGTGAGGCTGGTTCCGTTGCGGGCGTCGAAGGACGCCGGTCCGGACAGGGTGAGCTTCACACCGTCGTGGACGGTGCCGTCCTCGGTGGTGGCGACGGTGCCCGGGCGGGCGGAGACGACGGTGTGGCCCCTGCCCGTGCCCGCGCCGCCGTCACCGGTGTCGCCCGAGTCGGTGTTCAGCGAGTACGCGGGCTCGGTGTGGGCGCCCCACCGGGAGGGCTTGGAACCCATGGTGAAGTCCAGGGTTCCGCCGGAGATGATCTGCGAGTAGTCGAGCCACGTGTTGTCGAACCGCTTGCCGTTGAGGGTCGCGTTCTGCACGTAGTAGTTGCTCGGCGACACGCCGTCGGCCTTCACCGCGAACCGGGAGCCGTTGGCGTAGGTGATCGTCGTGGAGTCGAAGAACGGGCTGCCGATCTGGAACTGGCTGGAGCCGGCGGTCACCGGGAACAGGCCCAGGGCGGCGGCGACGAACATGGTCGACATGGTGCCGGCGTCGTTGTCCATGGTCGGCAGGAAGCCGTTCGGGGAGAGCTTGTAGACCTTGGTCCTGACCGGCGGGGTGAACTCGCCGCCGGAGCTGGGGGCCTCGTTCGTCGAGCCCGTCGCGATGTAGCGGTTCCAGGTCGTGCCGGTGTAGATGGCACGCACCCACTTCTGCGTCAGGCTCGGCTCGCCGACGTAGTTGAAGAGGTACGGGGCCTGCAGGTCGATCTCGTTCGCGTTGGAGTGCAGCATGGTCGATCCGTCGTCGGCGCCGGAGTCCTCGCCGAACATGTGCCTGATCGCGGCCCTGCCGGCCTTCTCGCCGCCCATGGCCTCGATGAGACCGCCCATGTCGTACGCGTCGTACCAGTGGTACTGCCACAGCGTGCCCTGGTAGAGGCCGGCCGCCTCGAACTTCTCGTGGTCCGCGCTCTGCCAGTCGCCGTTCGCGGCGCGCGGGGTGAGCAGACCGACCTCGGTGCCGTCGGCCGCGGTCCAGGCGCCGGGCTTCACGAGGTTGTCGATCGCCATCGTCGCCCGGGTGCGCAGTTCCTTCGCGTCGTCCTTCTTGCCGAGCGCGTCGGCGACGACGGAGAGCGCCCACTGGTCGTAGCCACGCTGCACGGTCGTACCGGGATCACCGGTCACGTACCCCTGCCGCAACTGCGCCCCGGTGTAGTACCCGGAGTACGACAGCAGCGCCGGGTACGCCTCGTCGAGCCGGTCGAAGTTCTTGAAACCCTTCGACAGCGCGTCGGCGACCAGCACGGCCGAGCGCTCCCAGCGCACGGTCGGGACCGAGTGGGTGAGGCTGCCGAGGCTCTTGCCGGAGGTGCGCGTGTCGGCGAAGAGCACGATCAGCGATTGGATCATGTCCCGGTAGGTGGCCGGGTCGATGTACGCCTCGACCGAGTACTTGCGGAAGTCGTCCCAGGTGGACCAGCCGTCGTAGTACGTGAAGCCGTTCGCCTTGTGCACCGCTCCGTCGGCGCCGCGGTACGTACCGCTGGTGCTGGTGGCGTTCACCGGCAGCGCGTACATGCGGTACAGGTGCGTGTAGAACTCCTTGGTGAGCGTCGCCCCGGGGTCGGACTTCGCCGAGGCGCGCACGTCGACGGCGCCGAGCGACGTGTTCCAGACCGCCCTCGTCCGGGCGCGCGCCTGGTCGAAGGTGAGGTCGCCCACCTCGTTGCGCTGGTCGGTCGCGGCCTGCTCGGCGCTGATCGGCGACAGCGTGACGCGCAGCTCTATGTCGTCGCCGGCGGCCTGGTCGAACCCGAGGACGGCGCCGGTGTCGGACCCGTCCCGCGTGGTCGCGTCGCTCAGCTTGCCGTCGTTGCCCCAGCTCTTCAGGGAGGTCACGGGGACGTTGGTGGTGGCGGCGTAGTACAGCTTGTACGAGGCGCCGTTGAACGACCCGGCGATGAGACCGGTGATCGAGGTGGTCCCGTTCGGGAGCGTCGTCGCCTTCATGGTCGAGCGGGTGCGGCTGGTGAAGTTGTTCGCCAGGTCGAGGACGAGTTCGGGGTTCGATCCGGCGGGGAAGCCGTACCGCTGCAGCGCCGTGCGCGTCGTCGCGGTCATCTCGGCCTTGATGGTGCCGGAGTCCTGCTTCACCGACGACGCGGTACCGGAGATGGCCCCGAGGCCCACCTGGTAGTAGCCGGGCGTCGCGGTCTCGTCGTCGTGGCTGAACGCGTGGGCGTACGTGCCGCTGGCGGGCCGGCTGTCGTACCGCACGGAGGTCGGGACGACGAGCAGGTCGCCACCGCCTCCGGAGCCGCCGACGCCGTCGAGGTTCGTCGCCGTGAACCCGGCGATGTGGTCCTCGTTGTGGTCGTACCCGGTGTGGTTGCGGTTCGGCGTGGTCAGCGGGTTGACCTTGGCCAGACCGTGGGGCGCCTGCGCGCCCGGCATGTCGTTGCCGGCGTCGCCCGCGGTCGACACGAACGGATCGACGAGCTCCGTGTAGTCCGTCCCGCCGGACGTCCCTCCGGACCCCGTGGATGTGGTGGCGCCGGGCGCCGCGGTAGCCGCGCCGGCACCGGCCGGCGTGCCGAAGCCGAGCGCGCCGGCGAGCAGCACGGCGACCGTCGCCTGCAGGGGCCGATGACGTCGGCGGGCGTTACGCGGAAGAACCGGGCGGGGCAAGGGAGTTCGGAATCTGATGGGCACGTGACCTCTCCATCGTCGCGATACGTCCACACAGTCCGCCCCAGAGTAAGACAACGTTGTCAAATCGAACACCGGAACGTGCGGAGCAGAACGGCAGTGGACGCACGGAACAACACCCGTCGCGTTCACGAACGTGCGCCATCAGACAGGGAAAAGGCGTACAACGGGCAAACAGAATCCACACGGGAGGTACGCGCGAGACGCACCCCGGCTGCCGAGGCCAGGCACGGAAGCCCGAACCCTACGGCGCATACTCCAGTATGCTTGCCGCATGTCCTCAACGACTCGCATCACCGTCACGCTCCCGAGCGATCAGGTGGCAGAGCTCCGCAAGCTCACGGACAACGTCTCCGGCTACGTCGCGGAAGCCGTGGCCCGTCAGATCCGGCACCAGCTTCTGGGCGAAGACCTTCGCCGGCACGAAGAGGAACACGGACGCTTCAGCACCGAGGAACTCGCCGAAGCCCACGCGAAGATCTTCGGCACCGCCGGCTCCACCAAGAGCGTGGGCGCGGCGTGAGCGAGCGCGTCGAAACCGTCGTCCTGGACTCGGCGGGGCTCTCCGCCTGGATCGCCCAGGACCGCGAGTTCCTCGCGATGTTGCGGGTCTTCCACGACATGGGGGCCGACCTGGTGATCGGGGCGAACACCATCGTGGAAGTCATCCGCTCCCGCACCAACACCCCCCGCCTGAACCGGGTCCTGTCCCGCATCAAGGTGGAGCCGGTCACCGAGCAGACTGCCCAAGCGGCAGCGGAACTCCTCAAAGGCGCCGGACTGCGCGGCCACGAGTACGCCATCGACGCCACGGTGGCCGAAGTCGCACTGCGCCAGCCGAGACCGGTCACCCTGCTGACCTCCGGCAGCGACGACATCACCAAGCTCTGCGGCAGCCAGGTCCGCATCATTTACGGGTGAGAGCGTGATGGGCCCTGCTGCCGCCCCTCGACGTCGCCACGCCCGTCCCCACCGATGAACCCGTAGATCACTTCACATCATTCCGGGAGAACCCATGACCGTGAGCAAGAACATCAACAACCCCGTGGGCATGGGTGGTGGCCAGCGCAAGAGGCTGTCCCGCGCCGAACGGCAGAACAACGGTCCGCACCGCAACCTCGACCGCAAGGGCGCCGCCGACCAGAAGGCAGAGCTGGTACGCAAGATGCGCGAGAGGGCAGGCGCGGCCGAGGGCGCCGAGCAGACGGGCGACGACACCGCACAGAGCTGACGCACCGCCGCCGCAGGGCGGCAGGCACCTCGTCACCGCCGTCGACGGATCGGTGCGCAGGACGTACTTCGCGACCGGCGGCCTGCCGTAGCGGCTCGCCCCCGGCGGTGCGAGGGTGCGAGATCACGGCGCCCTCACACCAACTTCGGCGGTGCGCCGGAATTCGCTCGGGTTGGTGCCTCGGATTCGCTTGAACGCGGCGCTGAACGCGAACGGATCGGCGTAGCCGACGGTACGGGCAATGTGAGCGACAGTTGAGGACGTCTGCTCGACCAGGAGATCCGCCGCCAGCGTCATGCGCCAGCGGGCGAGGTAGGCCAGTGGCGGTTCGCCGACCAGATCGGCGAACCGTTTGGCCAGTGTCGAGCGTGACACCCCCGAGCGCCGGGCCAGCCGGCTCACCGTCCATGGTGCTGCCGGTTCGGAGTGCAGCAGGCGCAGCGCTTCGCCGACCACCGGGTCCCGCTGTGCGGTCCACCAGGCCGGGGGGTGGCCGCCGGGCCTGTCCAGCCATTCGCGCAGCGTGCAGACCAGCATCCAGTCCAGCAGCCGGTCGAGCACCACCTGCTGACCCGGTATGTCGAGGGCGACCTCGGCGGCAAGCTGGTCCAGCACCGCGTCACTCGTGCCCCCGGCATCCACGCGCAGTACGACGGGCAGCGCATCCAGCAGTCGGCGGCTGATCTCCCCGCGGACCGGATAGGCGCCGACGATCAAGGTCGTCGCGCCATCGTTGTCACCGGTGCCCTCGCCCGAGTCGTGCCAGCCCAGCCGGTGCCGGGTTCCGCCGTGCTCGGGCGTCGCGCAGTCCTCTCCGCATACGATCGGTTCGGCCCGGGTCCCGAGCTCGTCGACGAAAGTGAACGTCGCGGGGCCACGCACCACGATCGTCTCGCGGACGCCCAGCCGCTCGGGCGGATGGTGCTCCGGCACGATCCAGCCCGCCCCGGTGAGGACGGTGCACAGGGTCAGCGAGGCCCCGTCCACGAAGTGCAGGGACCAGGGCGGGGACAGCGTGGAGCTGCCGAACAGGGAGCCGTGGGCTCGCACCCCGCGGATGAGGTCACTGAACACGTCCACCTCAACAGGTTAGACGATCACAAAGGCATTCCGGCTTCTTACCCATGGGATCGTCCGCCCCGGTCGTGTTCCATCGTTGTCATGAGCAAAAACACCCATCTCGTCCTCGGTGCGACAGGTAAGACCGGCCGCAGGGTCGCCGCCCGGCTGCGGCTGCGCGGCGCACCGGTGCGCGCCGCTTCCCGGTCGAGCCGGGACCGGTTCGACTGGTCCGATACCGGCACCTGGGACACGGTCCTGCAAGATGTCACCGTCGCCTATGTGGTACCCCCGCCCGTGCCGGGTCCGGCGCACCAGTTCGTGGCGCGGGCCGAGGCCGCCGGGGTGCGCCGGCTGGTCCTGCTCTCCGGGCGCGGCGCGGACGGCTGGGGCGATTCCGCGTTCGGGCTGGACATGCGGTCGGCCGAAGAGGCCGTACGCGGCTCGTCCCTGGAGTGGACCATCCTGCGCGCGTCGAACTTCGCGCAGAACTTTGACGAGGACGTCTTCCACGCGCCGCTGATCGCCGGCGAGCTCGCGCTCCCGGCCGGGGCGGTCCCCGAGCCCTTCATCGACATCGAGGACGTCGCCGACGCCGCGGTCGCGGTGTTGACCGAGCGAGGCCGGCACGCCGGACGGATCTACGAGCTGAGCGGCCCGCGTGCCCTCACCTTCGCCGAGGCCGTCGAGCTGATCGCCCAGGCGTCCGGACGTCCTCTCACCTACCGGCAGATCACCCGGGCCGAGTACACCTCAAACCTTGTCGAGCAGGGCTTGAGCAAGCATGAAGCCGATCAGGTCGCCGAGATGTTCGCGCTGATGGAAAGCGGGCTGATCGCCGAACCGACCGATGACCTCGCCACCGTACTGGGACGGACACCACGGACCTTCGAGGAGTACGTCGTACGGGCAGCGGCGGCGGGAGCATGGCACGAGCGGTGATCGCCCGGCGAATCCTCCCCCCGGCCGCCGCTGCCCGACCCGACCGTGGGCGTCGGCACAGCCATGACCACCTGGTCGACGCCTCGTTCGACGAACTCGACGCCGTACTCCTCACCTGCTGGAAGGAATTGGATGAGCACCGACGACAGCTCGCTGACCTTGCTGGTCACCGCGAACCCAGACCCTCAGTCCCTGACACATCACGTGCTGGAAAGGCTGGCGTCGGCCCTTCACCCCCGGGCGGTCGAGGTCGCGGACCTGCACCAGGAGCGGTTCGACCCCAGGTTCACCCTGGCGGATCGCCGCGTGTACCACGAGGGCGGCGACTGCCCACCCGACGTTGTCCGTGAGCAGCGTCGTCTCGAACAGGCCACTGACCTCGTTCTGGTCTTCCCTGTGTACTGGTGGTCGATGCCGGCCCTGTTGAAGGGGTGGATCGATCGCGTTTTCGTCAACGGCTGGGCCTTCGAGCACTCCGCTGCTTCGGGCCTGCGACCGAAGCTTCAGCGGCTCACGACGCATCTTCTGCCCATCGCCGGCGACGATTCCGGCGCGTTCGAGCGTCATGGGTACGAGAGGGCTCTACGGACGCAGATCGAGCATGGCGTCGTCGACTACTGCGGAAGCCGCCGCGGTGCCACCGCGTTCATCCACGAATCCGAGCGGCCTTCCTCCGAAGCCACGGCGGAGAGCGTCGACCGCGCGGTGCGGATCATCAGCGGAGCTGTTCGGGCCGGCTCGCCACGCGCGTGACCTTTCCTGCGGAAGTCCTGTGACCTGTTGACCGACCGCGGCCCCGCGCTCGGGAGGAAGCGGTCAGGCGGGCGGGGGCCGGCTGCACGGGGCGGGTGCAGGGTGCCGGGTGCAGCGGAACCCTCCCGCGTTTGCCACAACAGCAAACAGCCTTGCCGATTTGCTCAGGCCGAGCGCATCATCCAAACCACCGACCCCACCGGTCGGTCCGCGACGGCAGGTCAAGTTTCCGGTCGGCGGTGAGTCCTGACGGCGGTCGCGGGTGACCGCCACACGGAGAGGGGAGAACACTGTGTCCAGCGATTGCTTCGAAGGTGACGGCGCGTCGGCCGGGTACGACCGGTGGCGTCGGAGCCGGTGGGAGGAGATGGCGGGCCCGGACGGGAAGGCGGGCCGCATCGCCTATCGGCTGATCACGGAACCGGGTCAGGAAGTCCCCGAGGTTCCGGGGCGGTGGACGTCCACCGGCTTCTCGGGGAGCCTGACGCTGACCGCGGCCGGTGCGGAGGGCGTGTCCGTCGAGGACCAGGCCGTGGACGGCACGGTGGAACTGACCAGCGCCAGCCGCCTGTCCTTCCCCGGCGGGCGGCGCGGCACCATCGAGGAACTGCGGGGGGCCCATGTCCTCGTCGTGTGGGATCCGGCCGCGCCCACTCTCGTCGGCCTTCGAGGGATCGGGGCG
This sequence comes from Streptomyces sp. NPDC059092, assembly GCF_042756365.1. Taxonomy (NCBI): domain Bacteria; kingdom Bacillati; phylum Actinomycetota; class Actinomycetes; order Kitasatosporales; family Streptomycetaceae; genus Streptomyces; species Streptomyces sp. NPDC059092. The sequence goes on along the minus strand of NZ_JBHZEJ010000012.1, from coordinate 22,398 downwards.
TGGCCGTGGGACCCGGCCTGGACCGTAGAGGCGGAGTACCGTCCGGCGGATGCCGGACGTCTCCTGGAAGTGACCCGGCTGACCAGCCCGAGTACGCGGGACACCCTCCCGGCCCCTGGTGACTTCGTCTTCGATCTGCGCGGCGAGCGGCACACGCTCCGGGCGTTCGGTGTGGGCGGCGACACCCTGCTGATCACGTTCACCGACGGCACCAGCGGCACGGACACGCCCGGCATGGGCCGGTGGCTGATCCTGACCCGCCCCGAGGACGCCACGGGTACGACCCGTATCGACTTCAACCAGGCCGTTGTTCCCCACCACATGTTCTCGGAGGCATTCCCCTGCCCCCTGCCGCCCCGGGAGAACCACCTCCCGCTACGCGTCGAAGCGGGGGAACGCGCCCCCGTCTTCGAAGAAGAAGCGGCCACCGGCACCACGACCGGCCCCGCCGTCTGACATCCGCCGCAACCGGCGCACCCCGAAAGGAAATACGATGACATCCGACCAGGACCTTCGCGCAGCAGCGGTGCACTACCTCCGGCAGTGGGAGGTGCGGGACTACGCCACGATGCGATCCCTGTGCACCGAAACCGCCACCGTGTGGCACAGCGACGGAAGCGGCGACCAGCCGATCGACGAGAACATGGAACTGCTCAGGCGACTCGCCGCAGACGTCGAAACACTCCGGTACGACATCGTGCGGCAGTTCCAGGACCGCGACGAGGTGCTCCAGCAGCAGGTACTCCACCTGACGACGACCGACGGGTCCCGCAGTGAGGTACACGCGGCGATGTACTTCCGGTTCGACGGCGGCCTCATCGACCGCATCGAGGAATACTTCAACGTCGTACCGATCAACTGATCCATGCCGCCGTCCGGATCCCCCGACCAGCGCTGACCGCGGCCGTTCCCGCGAAGCGGCCGGCCGGCCGACACCAGGGGCCCTGCTTCACCGCGCAGACCTGGGCTCGGGAGCCGCTGCCGCGCGGCGTACGTGTCCGTGCGGTGAGCCCTGGGCCGATCGACACGGGCATTCTGCACAAGAACCTGCCCGCAGAGGTGGCGGATGAAGCGCCGGCGGGTCACGCGCCCGGATTCCGAGGAGGGCTCAGGCCTTCTTCTCGGCGCGCTTCAGACGGAGGGCGGAGACGAGGAAGAAGACGCCGCCGAGGAAGGCGTAGCCGGCGAGATCGGTGAGGGCGGCGCCGTCCATGCCCGCCTGCGCGAAGAAGGACGCCCCGGCGAGGGTGGAGATGGCACCGCTGGCGATCATCGCCCACTGTCCGCCCAGCCGGCGGCGGACAGCGCCGACGACGAGCTGGACGATGCCCGCGGTGACGGCCCAGATGCCCCAGACCCGCAGGACGGCCGGGATGCCGGACGTGGCGGCGACGGCCAGGCCGACAGCGGTGAGGGTACTGAGCGCGATGTTCGCGTACAGGCCCCGGACCGGGCCGCCGTCCGCGCGGGCGGACCGGACGTCGGCGACCGCGCAGGCCACGTCGAACAAGGGGTAGATCACCAGCAGCGTGACGCTGAGCGGGCCCAGTGTGTCGGCGGTCGCGAACAGCAGGGCGGCCCATACGGCGGCGAAAGCGAAGCGCAGGAAATACAGCTTGCGCAGCGCCTCAGGGACGCTGGTGGGGACGGTACCGACGATGGTTTCCACGGAAGTTCCTTTCAGTGACAGCGAATGGACGCGAAACGGCTCGGTCATCGCGTGCCGTCGTCCGCTTCCTCGATCAGGTGCGTGCGCGTGCCGGGCCGGCTCACCGGCAGGGAGTGGGAGGCGTTGACCTGTTCCGTGCGCGCCGGTCCGGTCGGCCGTGCGGCGCTCCGGGTCGGGCGCGCGGGCGCGGTCCTGCTCGGCGACCAGGTACCGGGTACCTGGAGGGGATGTCCTTCCAGGCCGTGGCGGAGCCGGGTCCGGCCGGACCCGTGGCGCCGTCCGGGCGCCGTGTCGCGGCCGTGTTCGCCGCGACGCCGACGGGAGGTCGTCGGCCTCGTGTCGGCGACGGAGGCCGCGGGCGGCTGTCCGGCGACGGCGGGTGAAGCCGTCGCGGAGCCGACCACGGCCGCCCGAGCCACATCCGGGAAAACGATCTTGCGGCTGAGCGTCACAAGGGCACCACCCATCAGGAGGGAGAACGTTCGGTCTTGCCGAAGTCAAGGCGAAGGACGCACCCCCTGTCAAGACCGAACGTTCTCCCTCAACGGCTTGGTAGGGTGGTCGCCATGAGTCGGAGTACGAAAGGCGAGAGCACGTCCGAGGCGCGATCGCGGCTGCTCGCCACAGCGACCGGGCTCTTCTACGCGGAGGGAATCCACTCCGTCGGCATCGACCGGATCGTCGCGGAAGCGCAGGTGACCCGGGCCACGGTGTACCGGCACTTCTCGGGCAAGGAAGCGCTGATCCTCGCCTATCTCGACCAGGCCGACCAGGGCATCCGGGCACAGGTCGCGGCTGCCCGTGCGAGCGGCCGGTCGCCGGGCGACAGGGTCCGGGCCGTCAGCCGGTCCATCGCCGAGGGCATCCGGTCCCCCGGCTTCCGCGGTTGCGCCTTCCTCAACGCGGTGGCCGAGTACCCCGACCCCGCCCACCCGATCCACCTGGCCGTCCTGGCCCACCGGCAATGGTTCCTGGACACCGTCACGGACCTGCTGGCACAGACCGGCGCCACACCCGCCGACGCGGCAGGACGACACCTGGTCATGCTCCGGGACGGGGCCATGGCAGCCGGCTGCCTCTTCGACCCGGAACTGGTCTGCGAGACCTTCTTGCAAGGCGTCGAAGGAATTCTGGAAGCGCGCAGCGCGGAACTGGCGGCCGATGCCCGCACCGCTGCGCCGAACGCGGACTCCGGCCGGAACGTGCGCCGCTGACACCGGTTCGAGTACTCGGGGCACAGGAACGTCTCCGCCGTGTGCACGCCCCGTCCCCCGGACACCCTCACCGCACGGCCGCCCGGCGGCACCCTGCGCCGGACAGGCGGGGCGGGGAAGCGGAGCCACCGCAACCTTCCTGTCGGCCCGGCCGGCACCTCCCCGGCCGGCACCTCCCCGGCCGACAGCGGATTCGTGATCGGAGCACATCCCGCATGACCTTCGACGAACCGCGGCACCTGCTCGTGCGGGCCCACGACGAACCGTCCCCGCTGTACGAGTCGCGGGATCCCGGGGCCTTCGAGGACCTCGGCGCCTTCACCCGCGCCATCCGGCTGGACGATCCCCGGCTGGATCTGCCGGCAGATCTGACGGACGCGCTGCGCTCCTGGTCGCTGACCCACCCACCGGGGGGCTTCGTCTCCCGTCCGGACCTGCGCAGGTACGTCAAGCAGGGTCTGGCGGCCGCCCAACGGCTGGCCAGGCAGCTCGGGCCGTCGTGGACGGTGCGCTACTGGGACGAGGGCCGCAGGACGGCGAAGTGGCTGTGCTGGGGCTGTGATCGCCTCCACTGGGAGCGCGACCCCCACGGCACGCCCCCGCACCCGCTCGACATCACGGTCGAGGGCGAGTACGGGTTCGGTCCGCTGCGCTCCGACGGATTCGGGGACTTCCTCCCCGATGATCCCGCCGCTGCCCTGCCCCTGTCCGACGGCCTCGTCGCCGCTCTGTACACGTGGGCGGAGAGCATCGACACCACGCTGAACCTGGACCTGCGGGACCGGGAGGACGGCAAGTACGACGGCGAGTGGCAGCGGCTGTTCCGGGAGGGAACGGACCTGGCGGTGCGGACCGCACACGAACTCGGCCCTGCCAGGAAAGTCACCTACAAGGGACTCGCACATGGCGGCCTGGAGGCGCTGACGTCGGTCACCTGGCAAGGGGACAGGAGGTTGTAGACACCTGAACGTGGCCGGTGGAGCGGGGAGAGGAGCGCATACCTGCGCCCCACCCGACCACCCGGCCTCATGACCGCCGCCATCGCCATCGCCATCGCCGCCCGCCGCGCACCCGCTGTCGGCGCGGGCCGGTCGTACTCACCGCACGGGGAAGCCGAACGAGTACCCCTGCTCCCTCAGCCAGGGCAGCACCTCGCGCAGAGCGGCCACGGTCTGGGAGCGGTCCCCTCCCGCGTCGTGGAAGAGGACGGTCGGCCCGTCGGAGATCTCCCTCTTGACGGTGGCGACCATGGTGTCCGTGCCGGGACGCTCGAAGTCTTTGGAGTCGACGTTCCAGCCCAGCGGCCGCATGCCCCGGGACGCGGCGAGCTGTCGGCTGTACGGGGTGAAGGCACCGCCCGGGGCCCGGTAGTACTGCGGCCGGACGCCTCCGGACGCCTCGGTGATCATGCGTTCGGCATCCAGGATCTGCTGGGACTGGTAGGCCTCGGACTTCTTGTCCATGGCGGTGTCGTGCGAGACCGTGTGGTTGCACAGCCGGTGCCCGTCCGCCACGACCGCTTTGACCAGGTCCGGGTACGCCTTGGCCTGCGTGCCGACCATGCAGAACGTAGCCTTCACATCGCTGTCCTTCAGCAGTTGCAGCACCTCCGGCGTCCACACCGGGTCCGGTCCGTCGTCGATGGTGATGTTGACACCCCGGTCGCCGCGGTCCGAGGCGTGCGCGATGTCCGCCGCCACCTTGGCCACTGTCCGGTCCTGGTTGTCCGGCGCAGAGACACGCGCTTGTGGCTGCCGCCCTCCGGTGGGGTCGGCCTGCGCGGTCCACACCGACGTGGCGGCGGCCACCGCTGTCACACCGAGCGCCGCCGCGAGAAGCCGGCTGTACCAACCCCTTCCCTTGTGCTTCGCCATGTCCGCCCGCCCCTTTGCTGTCTCCGCCGATGCCGTGCACCCATGAAGACATACGAACGCCCGCACAGGATCCCCCTGTTACCGATCACGGACGAATCCGCAGGGGGTCGGCGACAAACACAGGAGTTCCGGGACGGAGAGGGGCGGGCCTGGCCCGCACCTGGTCCTCGGGGGGGTGAGGGCGCCGGCGTCCGCACCGGCCGCGAGGCGGTCGTTCCCCATCAGGCGCCGGAGCGCGGCGCTTCCACAGCCCTGGCCGTGGCCCGTGCGTCCCCGAACCGGGCGGCTTGCCGCGGACTCTCCCCGCCGGGCTTTTCGAATGGCTGGACATATGTCATGTGAATTGAGCCGCGCGGACGGGGTTCGTCGCGACGTCGCGCATGCGATACCTCTGCTCCGATGCACATCTGGCTGCGGCATTCAGGGCATCCGCGATTCCGAGGCACGAGCGGCTGGGTCGCCGCAGAACCCCACGTCCACCTACTCGAAAACGCTCGGCCAGGAAACCCCGGCCGAGCGTCTGAGTGGCTGCCGGCAACAGCCTCTTCATTTTCAGTCCCCACGCCCCCTCGAATTCTTCATCGGGGGGGCCGTGTACTGCCGGTGTGTTCTCTGGACTGCCATCAGGTCAGATCGTCGGTGTCTCGTCGACGATTTCCTTGTGCGGTTCGACGATGAACTTCCAGCCGTCGCTGGGCTCCATGAACCGCACTCGGGTCGGGTAGATGTCCAGGGCGCGGCGGTCGCGGTTCTGGCCGCTCGTGTTCTTACGCCCCCGGGCCGGCTCCTCGAACAGGTCGACCTTGACGTCCGGCACCGCTACGGATTCCTCGCTCCAGCGCTGAACGATCCCCGCGCCGAACGCGTCCCGCGCGGCGGCGTAGAGCGAGTCCAGGGATTCCTTGTTCCCATTGGGAACGAAGAGTGCGAGGTTCAGGAGAACGCCGGCACTCCGGAGAACCTCGATCTCCTCCCCCGTCTTGTCGGCAACCCAGATCCCGCGGTCTTCGGCGTCGTCCGGGAGGACACGGATTTCCTCGCCGAAGGCCGTCCTCGCGGCGAAGAACCCTCCCTCGAAGTTCTTACCCGGCTCTGTGAGGAAAGCCGGGGCGTAGCAGTCGAGAGGAAGGCCATTCATCTCTGCCGAGACGAAGATTCCGTCCTGGAGGCCCAACTCCGAAACCTCTCCGGCCGTAAGACGTCGAGCCGTAACCTTCTCGGTGTTCACGCCATTCCCCTTTTTTCGTGGCGTCCTGTGAATTCATTGAAACCCTATCACGAAAACGCCCGCCCGGTTCCCGTTATGCATGTCTGCACGGTCATGACAGTACGGGTCAATCCTCCGAGCAATTCCTTTCGCAGGACCGGGGACGAACCCTCTCGCATCGCGAGCGAAACGAGGAATCCGTAGAGAAATACGGCGAGGATCAAGAGATGGCCTGCCCGCTTCGGCGGTGTTTTCAGCAACGAAGTAACTCGTCGCGTGGAAAGCGGGCGGATTTGGCCGACCGGCCGACCGGCCGCACGGCCTTCGGCCCGCTCGGGTCGCTCCCCCCGCTCGGAGGCCGCGTTCGAGTGTCGCCGTCAAGGGGGTGTGTCGCCCCGCCGTGCCGTCGTGTCGAGCAGTTCCGGCAGGTCCCCCAGCCGGTCGAGGCCCTTCACTGCGCGGGCCGTGCGGTGGTTGGCGGCGAGTCGGGGGCGGTGGCGGTGGAGGAAGGCCCAGTAGCCGGCGGTGTAGGGGCAGGCACGGTCACCGGTGCGGTCGGAGGGGCGGTAGGCGCAGGGGCCGCACAGGTCGCTCATCCGGTGGATGTACGCGCCGCCGGAGGTGTAGGGCTTGGTGGTCATCAGGCCGCCGTCGGCGTACTGGGACATGCCGACGACGTTGGGGAGCATCACCCAGTCGTAACCGTCGACGAAGCAGCGGTGGAACCAGTCGGTGACGGCCGCCGGGTCCCAGCCGTCCTGGAGGGCGCGGCTGCCGAGCACCATCAGGCGGGGGATGTGGTGGGTCCAGCCGGTGTCCCGGACCTGCGCGAGCACGGTGGACAGGCAGTTGGCGGTGACCGCGTCGGCGTCCAGGCCGAGGAACCAGTCCGGCAGGGGGGTGGTGTGGCGCAGTGCGTTGCGGTGGCGGTAGTCCTCGCCGAAGTGCCAGTACAGGTGCCAGACGTACTCGCGCCAGCCGGCGATCTGCCGGACGAAGCCTTCGACGCTGTTGAGGGGCGCGTCGCCGGCCCGGTAGGCCCGCTCGGCGCGCTCCACGCATTCGGCCGGGTCGAGGAGACCGAGGTTCAGGGGTGCGGACAGCAGGCTGTGGCTCATCACCGGGTCGGCGCCGAGCATGGCGTCCTCGTAGCGGCCGAAGTCCGGCAGCCGGTGGGTGACGAAGCGCCGTAGCGCGGACTGCGCCTCGCGCCGGGTGGCGGGGAAGCGCCGGGGGCCGTCACGGCCGACGAAGGAGACGTCGCCGTCGTGCTCCCAGCGGTCGAGGTCGTGGCGGACCTCGTCGTCGATGGCGTCCTCGGCCGGCTGCCAGGGGCCCCGCACGTCGAGGGTCTCCTGTCGGCGCGGCGGGGGTTCGCGGTTGTCGTGGTCGAGGTTCCACCGCCCGCCCGCGGGATGGTCGCCGTCCATGAGCAGGTCGTGCCGCTCGCGCACCCAGCGGTAGAACGACTCCAGCCGCAGGCTCCGGCCGCGGCTGCGGCCGGCCCACTCGGCGAAGGCGTCGTGGCCCACCAGGAAGCCCTTCGGCGGCAGGATCTCGACGCCGTCCAGCGCACCGACGAAGTCCAGCGCCCGGCGCGAGGTGGGGTGGCGGACCGTCACCCGGTCACCGGTGTCGCGGTGCCGGAGGGCCTGCTCCAGGCCCTCGGTGTACGTATCGGCGCGGACGTAGGTGACGCGGTCACCGAGTTCGGCGGCGCGGTGCCGCATCGCCGAGAGCACCAGGTGGGCCTTGGCGCGGTGGAAACGACGCCTGCGCAGCACCGAGCGCGCCTCGATCATGATCACCGGCGCCCGCGCGTCGGGGCCGCCGTGGCGCGGGTCGAGGAAGTGCGGACCGAGCTGGTCCCCGAACAGCCAGTGGGGGCGTGGCGCCATGGGGTTCCGCCTCTCAACGGCCGGTGGCCCGCGCGCGGATACGGCGCCGAGGTGGCGGCGCGGCCGGGACGGGGGCGGGTCGCAGGTGTCGGTGCGGTGGTCGGAGGTGTCGGTGCGGTGGTGGCCGGAGGGCCGCCGGTACGCCGCGCCGCACGGTGACCAGCGGCTCGCCCTCCGGGCCGATGCTGTCAGCCTCCGCCCGCGCCCGCGCGCCGACACTCCGCCCTCCCCCGCCGGGTCGAATCCGACCGTCGGCGCCCTCCCCCCGGGCTGCCACGGGCTCGGCGGGAGGCGGGGCCCCGCCCGCGAAATGAGGGCAGCATCGCCCGTGGGGCCCGTATCAGCGAGACTCTGGTCCTGGGCGTCAGGAGGTCCCTCACGACCCGTCCCAACGGCAGGTCGGCCGGCTGGATCGCCCCCCGGCGCCTCCAACGGCCGCGCCATGGCCTGCCTACCGCTACGTCCCACGGCGCGAGGGGTACGCCAACCCGATCACGCCGTTCACCGGCATCGAGGCGATCGTCACCCGCGTACGACGGCACGTAGTCGAGGCGGGAAGCTCCCGGGGAGCCGACAGCGACTCCGGCCCATGACGGTCGACGCGGACACGCCGAAGTGGGACGAAAGGCGCGTCCGACAAGCTCACAGCCCCTCGTGCGGGATCGGGGCTAGACTCCAGTTGATCCGAAGTTCCACATAAAAATACGCTCTCCTGTCGGCGGCGAATTTACCTGCACGGCGTACACGGAAAGATAACCCGGCCGTAACCCCCCGGGAACGTACCGCGCCTTGCAGTTGCAGTCGAATCGCGACCTACGAGGGAAATTTCCATCGCCATGAACAAGGGACAATTCGCTCCTTCCATATTGGCCACAGCAGCCATACGGCGAGGGGATCTGCTGGCTGCGGCCCGGCATGTCGAAACCGTCCATGACGCGATCTCGGATTCCGCCCCGCCCGATGAACTGGCCCGCTACAGCTGGCTGATACTCCAGTTCGCGGCGGCTTCGATAGGACCCCGGCGCGCCGTTGAGCGGTTCATGGCGGAGCAGTCGGAAAAGCTGGCGGACGGGGTCATGCTCTCGTTGGAGCCGGAGGCCGCGCCGTGGCTGGTCCGGGTTCTGTTACGGGCCGACGACCGGGCGGCGGCCGAGGCGGTCGTGGCGGCGGCGGGTCCCGAGACGCGGCCGGGGTCGCTGCACGCGCGCAGCCTGCTGGACCGGGACGCCGCGGGGCTCCACCGGGTCGTCGAGCGTTACCGGGATCCGTGGGCCCGCGCGTCGGCCGTCGAGGATCTGGGGGTGCTGCTCATGGCGGACCCGGAGCGGCCGTACGCGGAATCGGAATTCCGGCTGCGGCAAGCGGCCGAGATCTACCGGAAGATCGGTTCCGTCCGCGACGAGGAGCGGGTCGTCCGGCGGCTGCGGAAGTTATCCGAACGGGTCGCCGACAGATCCGCCGACGACCTCTCCGCCACCGGAATTCAGGCTGCCGGAATTTCCGCCGCCGGATTACCCGGCGCCCGCTCCGTACCGGACGCCTCCTGGGCCCGTATGACCAAGTCGGAACGGGCCGTCGCGAATCTGGCGCGCGAGGGGCTCAGCAATCATCAGATAGCGGGCCGACTCTCCATTTCACCCCATACCGTCGATTTTCATCTGCGCCGCATCTTCCAGAAGCTGGGAGTCCGGTCGCGTGTCCAGTTGGCGAATATGCTCAGTTCGCCGGTCGGGCAGCTCGCCGCGCACCGGACGCCGAACGTCGAAGGGGCTTGCTGACGACGCCGCCGCCGCACCGTCCGGTCACCTTCATCCGGCGGCGTACCGCTTCGCGGAGGCGGGGGCGGCGGTGCGTGCGGTGAGGTGGCAGCGGATCGGGCCGTTCTCCTTGAGCGTCACCGTGTTGCCGAGCGGGATCTCGGCGCCCACGGGCCGCAGTTCGTACCGCTGGAGCAGCACCGCGAGGCAGAGGACCGACTCCAGCATCGAGAAGTGCTGGCCGATGCAGGCCCGGCTGCCGCCGCCGAACGGGAACCACGCGTAGCGCGGGCGGCCCTCCTCGGCCTCCGGTGTGAAGCGCTCGGGGTCGAAGCGCTCCGGGTCCGGCCAGTACGCCGGGTGGTACTGGGTGACCGCGCCGCAGACCATCACATCGGCCCCGGCCGGGATGCGGTGCCCGTCGACCACCGCGTCGGCGACGGCCCGGCGGGAGATGAAGGGGACCGGCGACTGGATGCGCATGGCCTCCTTGAGCACCCGCGTGAGGTACGCAAGAGCGTCCAGGTCGGCGGCTCCCGGCCGGCGCCCGGCGAGCACCCGGTCGACCTCCTCGCGGGCGCGGGCCTGCGCCTCCGGGTGGCGGGCGAGCAGGTACAGGGCCATGGCCAGCCCGGTCGCGGTGGTCTCGTGCCCGGCGACCAGGAAGATCAGTATCTGGTCGCGGAGTTCGTCGACGCCGAGCGCGTCGTCGTTCTCGCCGGAGGCGCCGATGAGCAGGCCCAGCAGGTCGTCGTCCGCCTCGCCGCCGGCGCTCAGGGCCGCGGCCCCGCGCGCCGCCCGGCCCGCCCGGCGCTCCGCGATGATCCGGTCGCACAGCTCGTACAGCTCCCGCTGGGCGGCGGCGGCCCGCCGGTTGCGCGGCGTGGGCCAGTGGCGGGGCAGCGTGAGCGGTGTGTTGCCGCGCTCCAGTGTGTAGTCCATGAGTACGGGCAGACAGCGGTTCACCACCTGGACGGCGGCGTCGGAGTCGGCGCCGAAGAGGATGTGGCACAGGGCGCGGAGCGCGAAGGCGGGCATCTCGCGGGTGAGGTCGACGGTGGCATCGGGCGCGCCGCGCCACCGCTCGGCCAGCGACTCCGCCTGCGTACCGGCGGCGTCGGCGTAGCCGTCGACCCGGCGGCGGGTGAACAGCGGCTGGATCAGGCGGCGTTGACGCCGGTACGCGTCGTCCTGGCTGGTGAGCAGACCGTTGCCGAAGGACTCCCGGATCACCTCGTACATGACGTTGTCCTTGCGGAAGTTCGCGGCCTGCGTGGCCAGCACCTCCCGCGCGCCGTCGGCGGAGAAGACCAGATGGAGGTCGAGCCGCAGACCGGGCAGGTCCGCGCCGAGGCGGACGACGTCCCCGTACTCGCGCTGGGCGCGCCGGAACGTACGCATCGGATTCCCGCGCAGCTCCAGCAGGGAGCGGACCAGCCGCGAGCCGGTCGGTCCCGGGACCTCCAGGCCGGGACCGGCCGGTCCCGGGGGGTGCGCGCCGTCCGTCATGCTCATCCTCTCCGCTCCCCTCCGCGACCCTCCGCGCCCCTGCGCTCCGTGATCACCGCGTCACCGTCGAGACTGGCAGACCCGCCCGGCGACCGGCACTACGTGGATACGTAGTGCCGGTCCTACGTGTCCACGTAGTGACCTTGGAGGACGGGATGCGCGAAGAATGTGGTCCCGACGCCGCCGGGGGCCGCGGCCGTCCGCCGACGGCGGGCCGCGCCCCGACGCCGGTGCCACCCTCCGCCCGACCGCGTCCGCAACCGTGCGGGCGCGGCACCGTTTCGCGCGGCAGACGCCCGCGCGGGACCCGGATCGAGAAAGAAGGACGGGATGGCGACGAACGCGCGTGCCAGCCGCTTCGAAGCGCTGGGGACCTATCTGCCCGCCGCGGTGCAGCCGACATCCGAGCTGGTCGCCACGATCAGGGGGGCGCGGAAAGTGCCCCTGGAGCGCGTCACCGGCGTCACGGCCCGCCGGGTCGCCGATGCCGACGCCGGCGAGGACTCCTTCGGGCTGGCCCTGCGCGCCGCCCAGGACGCGCTGCGCAACTCCCGTTACGAAGCTGCCGAGTTGGACGTGGTGATCTCCACGTCGATCAGCCGCAGCAAGGGCGGTGACACGTACCTCTTCGAGCCGTCGTTCGCCCGCATGCTCATCGAGGAGCTCGGCGCCCACACGGCGATCCACTTCGACCTGTCCAACGCCTGCGCCGGGATGATCACCGGCGTGCACATCCTGGACCGGATGATCCGCGAGGGCATCGTCCGTAACGGCCTGGTGGTCAGCGGTGAGCGCATCACCCCCATCGCGCGGACGGCCGCCGCGGAGATGGACACGTCCCGCGACCCCCAGTTCGCCTCCCTCACGGTGGGGGACTCCGGCGCCGCGGTGATCCTCGACGAGTCCGAGGACGACGCCGACCGGATCCACCACGTCGAGCTGATGACCGCCGCCGAGTACTCCCACCTGTGCCTGGCCATGCCCTCCGAGCGTACGGGCGGCCTCGCCATGTACACGGACTCCAAGACCCAGCAGGCGGAGGGCCGGCGCAAGATCTGGTCCGGCTTCTACAGCGACTTCCTCGCCAAGGACGGCGCCGACTTCGCGGGCGAGAAGTTCGACTACGTCATCCACCACCAGGTCTCCACCCGCTTCATCGAGTTCATGCAGGAGCACGGGGAGGCGGAGTTCGGCACCGCGATGCCCGAGACGCTGTCCACGGCGGACTACCTCGGCAACACCGCCAGCACCTCGCACTTCGTCACGCTCGGCGAGCACCTGCGGGCCGGGACCGCGCGCCGGGGCGCCAAGTACCTGCTGGTGCCCGCCGCTTCGGGCGTGGTCACCGGGGGCCTGTCCGTGACGATCACCAATCTGGGAGTCTGACCGTGGGTACGATCATCAGGGCCGCCTCCGCCACCGCGCCGCGGGCCGTCCACACCTCCGACATACGGCTGGCCGCCGAGGCCGCCCAGGACTGTCTGACCCAGGCGGGGCTGGCGCCCCAGGCGGTGGGCGTGCTGGTGAACGTCGGCGTCTACCGCGAGAACAACGCCATCGAACCCGCCATGGCCGCGCTGGTGCAGAAAGAGGTGGGCACCAGCCTCGACTACACCGTCGACCGGTCGCCCGGCCTCTCCTTCGACCTGATGAACGGTGCCTGCGGCGTCCTCAACGCCGTCCAGGTCGCCCAGGCCCTGCTGGGCAGCGGCAGCACCGAACGCGTCCTGGTCACGGCCGCCGACGTGCACCCCGGCGGCAACGCCCGCCTGGACCCCGACTATCCGTACGCCGACCTCGGCGCGGCCCTGCTGCTGGAGCGCTGCGCCGACGGCGGGAGCGGTTTCGGGCCGGTGCGCGCCTACAGCGCCCGGTCCACCGCGGGGACGACCGGCTACGTGAACCTGGCCGGCGGGACCGGCGCCGAACGGGGGCAGATCACCGTACGCCACGAAGAGGGCTGGGCGGAGCGGCTGTTGGACCTCGCCGCCGACAGCGTCGCCGGGTACGTCCGGGAACAGGACCTGGCACCGGACCGTACGCTGCTGGTCTGCAACCGGCCCGCACCCGGCTTCCCCGAGGAGCTGGCCCGGCGCCTGGGCCTGGACGGCGCGGCCGTCGTGGCCCCCGAGGTGCCGGACACGGCGGGCGGCGAACCGCACACCGCCGCCCCGGTGCTCAGCTATCTCCAGGCCGTACGGGACGGACTGCCCGACGGCTACGAGGAGTTGCTGTTCGTGGCCGCCGGAGCCGGCCCGAGCGTCACCTGCGTACGCTACCGGCCCCAGGACCGGTGACCCGGATGACCACGACACCGGCGGCGACGCGCCCGGAGGGCCCGGAGGAGGGCCCCGCCGACATCCTGGAGCGCAACGCCCGCACCTTCCCCGCCAAGGCCGCGATCGTCTACCCGGACGGCCACGAAGCCGACGGGTCGATCCGCTACAGCGAGCTGACCTACGGCGAACTCCACGACCAGATAGAGCGGTTGGCGGCCGGCTTCCACCGGATCGGCATCACCCGGTCCACCCGGACCATCCTCATGACTCCCCCGGGCCCCGACCTGTTCGCCGTCGTCTTCGCCCTGATCCGGATCGGCGCCGTCCCGGTCGTGGTGGACCCGGGCATGGGCGTCAAACGGATGCTGCACTGCTACCGGGCGGTGGGCGCGGAGGCGTTCATCGGCCTGCCCGTCGCGCATGTCGTACGGGTCCTCGGCCGCCGCGCCTTCGGCGACGTCCGGGCCAAGGTCACCGTGGGCCGCCGCTGGTTCTGGGGCGGCGAGACACTGGCGGGGCTGCGCGCCGGCCCACGCGCGGAGGCCCTGCCCCGGCCGTCCGCCGGCGACCTCCAGATGATCGCCTTCACCACGGGAAGCACCGGCCCCGCCAAGGGCGTCGAGTACACCCACCGGATGAGCGCGCCCATGCTGCGTCTCCTCCAGGCCGTCCACGAGCGCGACAGCGACGACGTCTCCCTGATCACCCTGCCGGCGTACGGCATTCTCGACCTGCTCCTCGGCTCGACCCTGGTCCTCGCGCCGGTGTCGCCCGCCAAGGTCGCCGACGCCAGGCCGGAACTGCTGACCGACGCCCTGACCCGCTTCCGGGTCACCAGCATGATCGCCTCCCCGGCCCTGCTGCGGGTGCTCGGGCGGCATCTGGAACAGCACCGGACCGCACTGCCCGACCTGCGGTTCGTGGCCGCCGGCGGGGCCCCCGTACCGCCGGACGTCGTGGCGACCGTACGCGGGGCGCTCGGCGAGAAGGCGGAGCTCCATGTGACCTACGGGGCCACCGAGGCGCTGCCGATCTCCTCCGTCGAGTCGGCCGACGTGCTCGGCGGGACGGCCGCGCTCTCGGCGTCCGGCGCCGGTACGTGCGTGGGCCGCCCACTGCCCGGCATGGCCGTACGGATCATCCAGGTGTCCGACGGACCCGTGGCCCGATGGGACTCCGAACTGGCCCTGCCGCAGGGCGAGATAGGCGAGATCGTGCTCGCCGGGGACGCCGTCAGCCAGGGCTACCACCGCGACCCCGCCGCCAACGCCCAGTACAAGATCCCCGAGGAGACCGGCGACGGCACCACGCGGCTGTGGCACCGTACCGGCGACCTCGGCTACCTGGACACGTCGGGACGGCTCTGGTTCTGCGGCCGGCGCGCCCAGCGGGTCCGCACCCCCGGCGGCGACCTGCACACCGTGCGGTGCGAAGGCGTGTTCAACGCCCACCCGGAGGTCCGGCGCGCCGCCCTGGTCGGCGTCGGAGAGCCCGGCGCCGAGCGACCGGTGGTCTGCGTCGAGACCGAACCGGGCGTCACCGACGAGCGGTGGCGCGAACTCGTACCGCAGCTGCGCAAGCTGGCCGCCGAGCACGAGGTGACCCAGGGCCTGGAGGAGTTCCTGCGCCACCCGGCCTTCCCCGTGGACATACGGCACAACGCCAAGATCGGCCGGGAACAGCTCGCCGTCTGGGCCGCGCGGCAACTCGCCGCGCGCCGCCGCCCCGCCACCACCGCGCGGACCTGGGCGCTGCGCGCCGTACCGCTGGCCGGCTGGGCCTACCTGCTGGCCGGGCCGGTCCTGCCGAACCATCCGGTCGTACGGGCCCTGTGGTGGGCCGACGCCTTCCTCAGCGTCGGCGTCCACGCCGCCCAGATCCCGGCGGCGCTCCCGCGGGGCCGCGCGGCCGGATACGGCGGGGCCGCGACCGCCGGCCTGACCATGCTGTACGGCGCCACCTGGTGGCGCACCCTGCCGCCCGCCGCCCCGGCACGGGACGAGAGCACGGGAGCGTCATGAAGGTCCTGATCACCGGCGCCTCCGGATTCCTCGGCGGACACCTCGCCGAGGCAGCCCTGCACGCGGGCCACGACGTACGGGTCCTCGTCCGGCCGAGCGCCGACCCGACCCGGCTGCGCGCCAACCCCGGCCTGGAACCGGCGTACGGCGACCTGGAGGACGCCGCCTCGCTGGAGCGCGCCGTCCGGGGCGTGGACGTCGTCCACCACAGCGCCGCGCGGGTCGTCGAGCACGGCACCCGGGAGCAGTTCTGGAGCGCCAACGTCCTCGGCACCAGACTGCTGATGGACGCCGCCCGCAAGGCCGGGGCGGAGCGATTCGTCTTCATCAGCAGCCCCAGCGCGCTGATGCGGGTCGGTGAGGGGGACCGGCTCGGCATCGACGAGTCCACCCCCTACCCCAGCCGCTACTACAACCTCTACTCCGAGACCAAGGCAGCCGCGGAACGCCTGGTGCTGTCCGCGAACCGGCCGGAGTTCACCACGGTCTCGCTGCGCCCGCGCGGCGTCTGGGGGCCGCGCGACCGCGCCGGGTTCCTGCCCCGGATGGTCGGGCGGATGGCGGCGGGACGGCTGCCCGACCTGGCGGCGGGACGGCAGGTGCTGACCTCGCTCTGCCACTGCGACAACGCGGTCGCCGCGTCGCTGCTGGCGGCGGGCGCCCCGGCCGAACGGGTCGGCGGCAAGGCGTACTTCGTCGCCGACCGGGAGCGGACCGACCTGCGGGAGCTGCTGGTACGGCTGGCCGAACTGTTCGACGTACGGCCGCCGACCCGCCGGATCCCCCCGCTCGTACGGGACGCCCTCGTCGAGGCCGTCGAGCTGGCATGGCGCCTGCCCGCGCTCGCCGCCCGCCGCGAACCGCCGCTCACCCGCTACGCGGTGGCGCTGCTCACCCGCTCGACCACGTACAACACGGCTGCGGCGGAACGGGACTTCGGCTACGTGCCGGTGATCAGCCAGGAGGACGGGCTGGAACAGCTCATGGCGTGGGTCGCCTCGGTCGGCGGAGTGGAGCAGTTCAAGCGCGCCGTGCGGTGAGGCTTTGAGGTGACGCCGTGGGGTGACGGCTGCTCCCGCCCGCCCGGAGGCCCGTCAGGCGAGCGTCGCGTAGACGATGAGGTTGTTCACCGGG
This sequence comes from Streptomyces sp. NPDC059092, assembly GCF_042756365.1. NCBI lineage: Bacteria > Bacillati > Actinomycetota > Actinomycetes > Kitasatosporales > Streptomycetaceae > Streptomyces > Streptomyces sp. NPDC059092. The sequence goes on along the minus strand of NZ_JBHZEJ010000012.1, from coordinate 5,836 downwards.
TGCCCCTGGGCGTCGAAGTCGCCGTCGCAGGTGATCAGCCGCAGGGCGCGGTCGTCCGTCGGGCCGTAGACCTTGTCGGTGGGGAAGGAGTTCTTGCTGACGCTCTCGGTGGCCGTGACGGTGAAGTGCGCGGTCTCGCCCCGCTCGTCGGTGACGGTGATGTCCGCACCCTTGGCGATCTTCTTCAGGTCGTGGAAGACGGCCTTGCCGAAGCGGGTGTCGTTGTGGCCGATGATCACGGCGGCGCCGGTCTCTCCGGGTACGGCGCCGCCGGTGTACCAGCCCGCGGTCATCCCCTTCTCGGCCGGCGGGACCTCGACGGTGCCGTCCGCGTTGAGGCCGAGGTCCATGAGGGAGCTGGTGATCCCGACCGAGGGGATGTCGACCTCGGCGGGCGCGGCGGGCGCGCCACCCTCCGTACCGCCGGAGGGCTCCGCGTCCCCGTCGGACGCCCCGTCCTGGTCCGCCTTCCCGCCGTCGGACGAGGGGGCGCCGACGGCCACGGTGCCGGAGTCGGACGCCGCGGCGCCGGGGGTGGACGAACAGCCGGTGAGCGTCAGGAGGACGGCGGCGGTGAGGGCGAGGACGAGGGCCGGCAGGGTGCCGGGGCGCCGTACCTGAGGGTGCGCGGTGGACACGACGGGCTCCAGGGGTGGGACGGGCGGGGAAAGAAGCGATGGCGCCGCCCCGCGAAAGGGGCGGCGCCACGGTGTGCCTGATCAGGCGTCGTGCGGTGTGCGGCACGGGGTGTACGGCGTAGGGGTGCGCGGTGCGTAGGGGTGCGCGGCGTATCGGCGCGCGGGTGTGGCAGTGCGCGGGTGTGGCAGTGCGCGGGTGTGGCAGTGCGCGGGTGTGGCAGTGCGCGGGTGTTCACCTCACGTCCGGCCCGTACGGCTCACGGGCTCGGCTGGCAGTGCGCGGGTGTGGCAGGTGCGCGGGTGTAACGGCGTTTCGGTGCGCGGGTGTAGCGGTGCGCCGGTGTGGCGGTGTGCGGTGTTCGGGTCAGCCGTTGGCGCGCGTGGTGGAGCGGCGGCGCAGGACGAAGGTGCCGGCGCCCGCGAGCAGCAGCGCGCCTGCGGCCGTACCGGCGAGGGGGGCGACACCGGAGGAGGATCCGGCCGGGGCCTCGCCCGCGGCGACGCCGCCGCGCGGGGCCGCCTTGGCGGCCTCGGCCTTCCTGGCCGCCATGGCCCTCTCGTCCTCGGCCCGCTTCTTCTTGGCGGTCACGGAGCCGTCGGACGGCGCGTCGCCCGCGGCGACGGCGCCGCGCGGGACCGCGCCGTCCTCCGCACGCTTGGCCGCCTCGGCCTTCCTGGCGGCAGCGTTCTTCGCCGCCGCGGCCTCCTTCATCTTCGCGTCGGTGGACTCTTCGGCCGACTCCTTGCCCGGCGTAGCGGTCGCCGCCGCGTTCGGCGCCGAGGCCTGGGCCTGGTCGGAGGCGACGGCCGCGGTGGCCGGGGCGAGCAGCGCGCCGGCCGCGACAGCGGTCAGCACGGCGAGACGCAGGCGGAGATGACGGGACATGGGATGCTCCAGTTCCGGCCCGGTGTGGGTGGTGCCTGGTTGCCGAGTCGCACCAGGTTCCGGGCATGGCCCCAGCCTGTCGGCCACATGTGAAGAACCTGTCAGGGCGTCATAGTCATCGCATCAGGGCCGAGCGATGGGACCGTCAGCCTCTCCGGCCTCCTTGGCCTTCGTGGCCTCCCTGAACCTCCCCCGTCTCTCCGGTTCTGCCGACCGGGCCGGTCTCCGGCGCGGCCGGCAGCCGCAGGGTGAAGACCGAGCCCTCCCCCTCGGTGCTCGCCACGCTCGCCGTGCCGCCGTGGGCCTCGGCGAGCTTGAGGACGATCGCCAGGCCGAGGCCGCTGCCGCCGGTGGACCGGTTACGGGACTTCTCCGCCCGCCAGAAGCGGTCGAACACATGCGGGACATCGGCGGCCGGGATACCGGTACCGGTGTCGGAGACCTCGACGGCCACCTCCTCACCGGGGTCCGCCGCGTCGGTGACGTACGAGCGCAGCGTCACCCGTCCGCCGGGCGTGGTGTGCCGTACGGCGTTGGAGACCAGGTTGCCGACGGCCTGGCGCAGCCGCACCGGGTCGGCGTCGAGCAGTGGCGGTCCCGGGGTGCCGGGCGCGGCCGGGGCGAGCGCCAGCGTGACGCCCGCGGTCTCGGCCAGGGCCTGGTGCGCCGTGGCGACCTGGCCGAGCAGGTCGTCGATCCGTACCGGCTCCATGTGCAGCCGCAGCGCGCCCGCGTCCGCCGCCGCCAGGTCCTGGAGATCGTTGATGATGTGCTGGAGCTGTACCGCCTCGTCGTGCAGCGAGGAGACGAACGCCGGGTCGGGTTCGGCCAGACCGTCCTGTGCCGCCTCCAGCCAGCCGCGGATGTTGCTGAGCGGCGTACGGAGTTCATGGGCGACGTCGCTGACCATCGCCTTGCGCTGGGCCTCCAGCCGGGCGCGGTGTGCGGCCATGTCGTTGAAGGCCGTGGCCAGCCGGCCGATCTCGTTGTCCGCCCCGACCGGCACGGGTGCCGAGTCCAGGCCGTCCCGCATCCGCTGGGCGGCGCCGGTGAGCGCGTGCAGCGGGCGTACGAAGCGGGTTCCGGCGATCACCGAGGCACCGACGGTGAGGGCGAGGACGAGGGCCGCGACCCCGGCGATACGGGCGGTGTTCGTCGGTGAGAGGTCGAACCCGGGCACGCTGACGGCGCGCGGGCCGCCGATGAACAGCAGTGCGGGCGCGGCGACATGACCGGTGAGCTGTTCGCGGCGGGCGCTGCCGACGCAGGAGGCGATGGCCCGGTCGTACTTGCTGTTCCGGACCTCGGTCAGCGGCCCCCGGCTCCCGTAGGCCGCCGCCGCCCGCTCCTTCGCCGCCGTCGCACGGGCCATTTCCTCGTCCTCCGCCCGCTTGGCGGCCTCCTGCCCGGCCGGCCTCGCCCCGCCGGAGTCGTCCACGGGGAGCTCGGCGGGGACTGCGCCGGCCGTGGCCTCCGTGTACTCCCGCCGCCAGGACAGGTCCAGGTTCAGTTCCACGCCGGTCCTGCCCTGCCGTTTCAGGCAGGCGTCGGCGAGTTGGTTGAGGGCGTCGAGGGCCTTCTTCTCGGTCTCGGTGGGGCCGTCCGACTTGCTCGTCAGGCACTTGGCGTCCATGGAGCGCTCGTTGTCGCTGCTGCTGACGAAGTGGATACGGGGCCGGCCGCTCGGGCTGTCGACGATGTCCGCGGCGACGCCCAGCCCGTTGAGGCACTCCACCTTCCTGACGGCGATCCGGCGCAGGGTCGTGCGTTCGTCCGCGGGCAGCAGGAACGGCCCGACGGCGCGGGGATCGACACGGTCCGCGTCCCCGGAGGACGCGTCGGGCACCAGCGCGGTGTCGACGGAGAGCGGATCGACGACCGCCGACGCCTGCGACGGCAGCGGATCGACGGACGCGTCGGCGGACGAGGCCCGACCCGGCCCGGACGCGGAGGCTTCGGAGGCGGCGGAGTCGAAGAGCGGCCGCCGGTCCTGGGTGGTGAGCGTGATCCGGCGCTCGGAGTCCCGGGCCAGCTTCCGTACCGTGGCGTCGACACCCTCCCAGCTCGGGTGGGTGGCCGCGTACCCCATCAGGGTGTTGTAGATGGTGGCGTCGGCGCTGAGGTTCTGGCCCTGCTCCTGGCGGATCGCGACGGTGGTCGTCTGCACGACGAGCCAGGCGGTGGCGGCGACCGAGCACGAGGCCACCAGCGCCGACACGGTGAGCAGCCGGCCGAGGAGGCTCTTGCGGAGCGGCAGGCGTGCGGCGGTGCGCTTCTCACGACGGGTCATGGCGTCCGTTCTTCACGGGGTCCGTTCTTCGCGGGGTCCGTCAGCTTGTAACCCACACCGAACACGGTGAGCAGCCGGGTCGGCCGGCGCGGAGCACGCTCGATCTTCTTGCGCAGATGCATGACGTGTACGTCGACGGTCCGCCCGCTGATGTACGTGGTGAAGCCGTGCAGTTCCGCCAGGAGCCGCTGCCGGGTGAAGACCCGGTCAGGTTCCGCCGCCATCGCGGCGAGGATACGGAACTCGCCGGGCGTGCACACGACCGTCGTGCCCGCGACCGACACCTCGTGCCGGGCCGGATCGACCCGGAGCGCGCCCACCGACAGCACCTCGTCCTCGGGCCCGGCTTCCACGGCGGGAGCGGGCACCGGCACCGGCACCGGCGCGAGCGCGGTCGCGGTCGCGGTCGCGGGGACCGGCACAGGCCCGGAGCCGGGTCCCGGATCCGGGGAAGCGCCGCTGCGCCGGTGGCGGCGCAGCAGCGTCCGCACGCGTGCCATCAGCTCGCGCGGGCTGAACGGCTTGGTCATGTAGTCGTCGGCGCCCAGATCCAGGCCGAGCAGCAGATCGTCCTCGGTGGAGCGGGCCGTCAGCATCAGCACCGGCACCTCCCGGCCTTCGGCGCGCAGGATCCGTACGACGTCGAGGCCGTCGGCCCGGGGCATCATCACGTCGAGGACGAGCAGGTCGGGCTCTCTGTGCCGGACCCCCTCCAGTGCGGCACGGCCGTCCTCGACGACCGTGACCGCGTGCCCCTCGTGCTCCAGGTAGCGGCGCACCAGTTCGGCCTGCTTCGCGTCGTCTTCGGCGACCATGATGTTTGCGCACACGCGTACGATCGTATGCGAAACACCAACTGCCCTACCCGGAACGCGAGTTGCGCACGAAAGGCTCGCGTACGGGAATGAACCGGGCCCGGCCCGGCGTTCGGCCCCGCATGAAGCTACGGAAGCTGGGTTTCCTGACGATCGGGTTGTTCGACGGCGCCGATCCCCGCCCGGGACACGAGTCGACCCTGGAGATCATCGAGCTGGGCGAGCGGCTGGGGTTCGACAGCGCCTGGGTGCGCCACCGTCATCTCCAGTACGGCGTCTCCTCGCCCGTGGCCCTGCTGGCGGCGGCCTCGCAGCGCACCTCCCGGATCGAGCTGGGCACGGCGGTCATCCCTCTGGGCTGGGAGAATCCGCTGCGACTGGCCGAGGACCTGGCGACCGTCGACATCCTCTCCGGCGGCCGGCTCAACCCGGGGGTCAGCGTCGGGCCGCCGATGAACTACGACCAGGTCAAGGAAGCGCTCTACCCGGACACGGCGGAGGCCGAGGACTTCGGCCACGGCCGCGTGCGGCGGCTGCTGGGCTTCGTACGCGGCGAACGCGCCTCCGGCTTCAGCGGCGTCCAGGGTTTCGAGTCCTTCTCCGACAGGGTCGAGCCGCGCTCCCCCGGCCTCGGCGCGCGCATGTGGTACGGCGGCGGCAGCCTGCGGTCGGCGCGGTGGGCCGGCGAGCACGGCATGAACCTCCTCACCAGCAGCGTCGTCAAAGCGGAGACACCGGAGGGGCCGGGAGAGCCCCTGGACTTCGCCGCGATCCAGCTCTCGCACATCCGGGCCTTCCGCGCCCACCACCCCGACGGCGAACGCGCCCGTGTCTCGCAGGGGCTCGTCGTCATCCCGACGGACAGCGCCACGCCCGCACAGCGCGCGAAGTACGAGGAGTACGCCAGGACCCGCCTGCCGCGTACCACCACTCCGCAGGGTCCCGCACGCCTGATGTTCGCGCCCGATCTGGTCGGGACCTCGGCGGAGATCGCCGAACGGCTCCACTCCCACGCGGCGTTCCGCGAGGTCGAGGAGGTGGCGTTCGCGTTGCCGTTCACCTTCGGCCACGACGACTACGTCCAGATCCTCACCGACATCGCCACCCGCCTCGGACCGGCGCTCGGCCGGCCCGCCGCCACCGGCTGAGGCCGGTCCGCCGCCACCGGCCGGCACAGGCCCGTACGACGCGTCGTACGGGCCTGTGC